>CAZEQV010000493.1:0-1511 GCA_964514435.1 uncultured Verrucomicrobiota bacterium | reverse complement strand
CGTCAGTCTTCCCTATGCCAATCTCAACCGCAACAAACGCTCGCTGTCCGTGGACATGAAATCCGAAGAAGGCAAAACCATCGTCCGCAAACTCGTTCACGCCTCCGATGTGCTGGTTCACAATTTCCGTCCCGGTGTGATGGAGAAACTGGGGTTCGGGTATGCTGAGTTGTCGGCGTTGAATCCCCGGCTCATCTACGCCACGTCGAACGGTTGGGGCGACAAAGGCCCCTACGTGGAACGACGGCGCGGCGGACACGACATGATGGCGCGGGCCGAAGCCGGTTGGTTCATCCCGATGGGCGAGGGTCGGGCGCCGATACCGGGCGGGATTTCTGCCGATTACCCGGCCGGCTTGATGTTGATGCAAGGAATCCTCATCGCCCTCCTTTACCGCGAGCGCACCGGGCGCGGTCAACTTGTCTCCACCGATCTGTTGAGCGTCGCGTTCCACGCCCACGCCTGGGAGGGAGCCTCGGAACTCAACGCCGAAAGGATTGACGCGCCCGCCCGCGTGGGCGGCACCGAAGCCGCCATCAACAAAGCGTTCCTCACCAAAGACGGCGCCATCGAAATATCGCCCGTGTTTTCCGACAACGCGCTTCGTGACATCTCCACCGGACTTGGTCTGGGCGATTTGTCCGTCCTGCCGGAGTTCGCCACGGAAGAGTTGCAGATCAGCAATCGCGACAGCTTGAACGACCGCCTCGCGGCGCGATTCAAAGAAAAGACAACCGCGGAATGGATCGCCGAACTCGAACCGTGCGGCGTGTTGTGCGCCCGCGTCAACACCTTCCGCGAAGCCTCCGAGGACCCGCAAGTGGCCGCCAACAACATGGTGATTGAAATGAATCACCCCGTCGCCGGCAAGCTCCGCGTGTTGGGCACCCCGGTGCGCTTGCATGGCACTCCGCCGTCGCACAACCGCCCCCCACCGGACCTCGGCGCAGATTCGAAAGACATTCTCGCCGAAATCGGATACACCGCCGAACAGATCGCCGATTTCGTCAAACGCTCCATCATAGGATGACCACCATGAACTTGCCCACACAGCCCACACATTACCGGCACTTCATCAACGGAAAGTCCACCGACGGCGCCAGCGCCGGGCGCATCCCACGACGCAGTCCCGGCCACGATGTCGTGGTGAGCACCTACCCGGAAGGCACGACTGCCGACGCCGTGGCGGCCATCGCCGCCGCCCGGCACGCATTTGATGCCGGGCCGTGGCTTTCCACAACGGGCGCGGAGCGTGAAGCCGTGTTGCGCAAGACCGCCGGGTTGATTCGCCAACACAAAATGGAACTGGGACTGATCGAGTGTCTGGAAAGCGGCAAACCCATCTCCCAAGCGCGTGATGAGATGGATTGGGCGGCGGGAATCTGGGATTACGCCGCCGCGCTGTGCCGGCATCTTCACGGTGAAACCACCAACACGCTCGGCGATGGCATGCTGGGCATGACGTTGCGCGAGCCGGCCGGGGTGTGCGCCTTGATCACACCATGGAACTT
>CAZEQV010000492.1:0-1522 GCA_964514435.1 uncultured Verrucomicrobiota bacterium | reverse complement strand
GCGCGTCCTGCGGCAATTCGCCCTCGGCAAACGCCAGCACCCGCAGGCCGTCGGCGGACAATTCCTTTTGCGCGGCGCGAATCGCTTCCCGGTCGGCCTCGCTGAAGGCGGCGACTTGGCCGTCGCGCCGGGCGTTCTCGCACAACCCCATCACTTCTTCCGGCGCGCCTTTCACGCAAACGCGCAACTTGCCGGTGCCGTGGCCGGTCGCCATCATCCGGTATTTCGCGTCGAACGGGATTTCCCAAACGCGTTTGTGTTGCCGGCGGAACTCGTCGGTCTTGATAGCGGCTTTTTCGGCGGCGACGACGAGCGCGCCTTCGGTCGGGTCGCCGGTAACCTGCCAGCCGCCGTCGTTGTTCAACGTCGAATCATTGCAGAGCGTGCCACATTCCAACAACGCCCGCAAATCCGTGCCGGCCTCCACGGAGACCGGCTTGCCGTCGTCTTGAAATTCGCCGGTGGGTTCGTAGCCGATGCCGGTGACCGTGAGTTTCTTGCCGGGCAGAATGACGCGGGTGACGGACATTTCGTTTTTGGTGAGCGTGCCGGTTTTGTCGGTGCAAATGACGGTGGCGCTGCCGAGGGTTTCAACGGCGGCGAGTTTGCGGATGATGGCGCGGCGTTTGGCCATGCGTTGCATCCCGACCGCCAGCGCGACGGTCACGGCGACCGGCAGTCCTTCCGGTATGGCCGACACGGCCTGGCTGAGCGCGACCATGAAGATTTCCCGCAGCGGCAACCCGCGCCAGAGGCCGAGCGCGAACACGAGCGCCATGACCGTGAGCACGACGATGATGATGAGTTTGCTGAATTGTTTGAGCCGCACCTGCAACGGTGTGAGCGTCTCACCGGCTTCCTGCACCATCATGGCGATTTTTCCGAGTTCGCTCTTCATGCCGGTGGCCACGACCACCGCTTCGCCGCGACCCGCGGCGATGACGGTGCCGGCAAAGACCATGTTTTTGCGGTCGGCCAACGGGGTTTCTTCCGGCAACGGATCGAGTTTCTTGTTCACGCCGGTGGACTCGCCGGTGAGCGCGCCTTCGAGGGAAATGAGCGCGGCGGTTTCCGTGAGCCGGGCGTCGGCGGCGATTTTGTCGCCGGCCGCGATGATCAGCACGTCACCGGGCACCAGTTCGCGGCTGGGGATGGTGACGACATGACCGTCGCGGCGCACTTGGGATTTCGGAGAGGAAAGTTTTTTCAGCGCGGCCATTGAGCGTTCCGCCCGGCCCTCCTGGATGAAGCCGATGATGGCGTTGAGCAAGAGCACGCCGAAGATGACGCCGGCATCCTTGAACTCGCCGAGGAACGTCGCGATGATGGCGGCCGCCAGGAGCACATAGATGAGCGGACTCTTGAATTGGTGGAGGAACATCACCCACGCCGGCGTGCCGGCTTTTTCCTGCAATTCGTTCGGGCCGAATTTTCCCAACCGGGCTTTGGCTTCTTGTGTGGAAAGCCCATCAGCAACCACGACATCGAGGTGTTCGTTAAGGGTCTCGTAGATTGTGTAATA
>CAZEQV010000491.1:1014-1545 GCA_964514435.1 uncultured Verrucomicrobiota bacterium | reverse complement strand
GCACGCCGACGTTGGTGACGATCAGCGCGTTGAACGCGCCATTGGTGCCGACCATATAGTCATTGGGACGATTGACCGTGGTTCCATTGATGACGTTGGTGACGCCCGTCTCAGCACCTGCGTCGGAACTTGGGATCAGCAGACAGGCAAAGGCCAGAAACTTGAAGATTTTGGTTTTCATGACGGGCGTGTCTTTTCTATCGGTGGAACACATTAATGAGTTCGTTGAGTTTGTCTTTCAGCCGCTGCATTCTGCTCTAATTCTGCGGATTGTTGCTGCCCAGACCGGCCCAACTCCCGCTGTGTGGATGGGAGACTGGTCGAGGGCCGAAGCGACTCACCGCTGCGTTCTTGGCGCTTGTTTCTTGGGGAGAACACTCGATGGAAGATATTCCGTGCCATGTTCACCCGCTCCCACTGCAGGAGGTCGTCTCCCGCAAGGTCGTTGACTCGGCGCTTGATCTCAGCGATCCGCCTTGAACACCTCAAAATGATCCACCCCAACCGGCACCACACCCACAGGACGGTGAC
>CAZEQV010000491.1:0-1004 GCA_964514435.1 uncultured Verrucomicrobiota bacterium | reverse complement strand
TGACGACCGCCACGGCGATGGCGGCGGTTTGGCTCAGTGATAACGGCGAGGTTCGAAAAATCGCTAAGGCACCCATTGCCCCAGCGATTGCGATGAACTGGAAACGCTGATTGGAACGCTGAAGGATCTCTTCACGCAGCGTGTCGTATTCCTTGAGAAGGACTTCCACCTTTTCGGATTCGGTCATCTCTCCATCCTCCTTTCCGGTTCCCCCTCCGGTTTACACGCGGAAAAACGCTGTTCGCAGGTTGGCTTGCGCCTACGAGTGACAACTGCTTGAAACGGAAAGAACCGCGGTCGGGGCCGCTGGAGCCACATACTCATTCCGTGCCCCGCCGCGCAAAATCGTTGGCAGCGGCTGATGGCCGACAAATCGTGGCTCGCGAAGAATGCTTGCATGTCTGGCAGCGCGCCAGACTACAGTCCTCAAAAAGAAGGGGCGCGAACTCAACGCGCCCTGCTTCGAGGCACCGCGAAGCGCCTTCCACGAAGAGCACGCCAAGCCGCGCCCGCATGGGGCGCGGCCTCGGTAGGTCTTCGTGGGCTGGCAAAAATTCGCGGTTTTCGAAGCAGCCCGTAGCCGATGGCTACGCAAAAATAGTTTTTGGTTTCCGTTTCTACATCGTTTGAATCAGTCCTCGTTAACGGTGCCGCTTATACGCCTGTGAGCGACGAAAGGCAAGGGCGCTTTGGCTCATTGTCTCAGCGCGGCGGTGAGTGTGGTGTGGATGAATGTTCGTCGGTTCATAGTAATCATAGTAGTCGTCTCGCTCCGCGAGACGGTATTTGTAATTGATGCCCTCTCGCGGAGCGAGAGGACTACTGATAAATCTCCACCCGATCCAGCTCCGCCGGGCCGTTCCAGAGCAGCTTCAACTGCCGGTTGCCGGCGGGGACGGCGCATTCGTATTCCACCAGCGTGCGGTTCTGCTTGCCGGCGGCGCCACCGGGCGGGACGGGCAGACGCCGCTCGGTTCGTTTCGGCTTGAGCACGGTGAACTTCT
>CAZEQV010000490.1:0-1560 GCA_964514435.1 uncultured Verrucomicrobiota bacterium | reverse complement strand
CACCACCGCACGAGCCAAAGGCGTTCGCCCCATGAAACTGCTGTTGAAATATCCGGTGCGTCTGGCGCTCAATCCCTTCATCTCCAGCATTGGCGGAATCTTTCCACAGCTCGTCTCGGGCGGCGCGATTGTCTCCATCGTTCTGAGCCTGCCGATGGTTGGGCCTCTGATGCTCACGGCGCTCATGACGCAGGACATGTATCTTGCCGGCTCGATGCTGATGGTGCTCAGCCTGCTGGGAATCTTCGGCACGCTCATCAGCGATCTGCTGTTGTTGTGGTTGGACCCGCGGATCCGGTTGGAGAGCGGTTCCCGCTGATGCACTGTTACCGCCACGCGTGCTTGGGATATTTCCGCTGCAATTCCTGTTTCAGTTTCGGGTACGTCTCGCGCCAGAACGCTCCCAGATTCTGCGTCACCTGAACCGGTCGCTGATTCGGGGCCAATATCTCGATAGCCAGCGGTATCCTGCGTTGCGCAATCCAAAGTCCTTCGTTCACGCCGTACAAATCCTGAATCTTCACAGACACTTTCGGGTGCCCGGTCTTTTCGTAGTGAATCTTGGCTCGCCGCCCGCCCGGTAGCTCGATCCGTTCCGGTGCGTATTCGTCCACCCACGCCTGTTGTTGCGGTGACAGCCATCCTTTCACCGTGCCCCAAACCGACCGGTCTTTGACCTCTTTGTAGCTCGTGGCTCCGTGGCAGATTTGCTCAATCAAACCGCCCCGGTCTTCATCGCGGATGACCGGCAACCCCAACTCCGGCATCCATTCGGCGAGCCGGTTCAACCGCAGAATCCACTGGTCCACCGCGTCCGACCATTCATTCAACTTGCACCGTCCCTCGACAATTTCGCGCGCCAGAATCTTCGCGGCTTCGTCTTTGGGAACATCGTCGGTCAGCTTTTCTTCCAGCACCAAGTCTCGAAATCGCCGGTAGCGCCGCGCCACGACGCGGCGTAACGCGGGATCGAACTCGACCAGGCAACCTTCCGAGAAATCGTCGGGGTACAACTCTCGCAACCATTCCTCGTTTACCGCCGTGGCCAGGCTCAACAACACATTCAAGTCCCTGTCCTTGCCCGTGCCGCTCTGAACCTCCCGCACCTCGGCGGCCACCAGCAACGTCGCTTCCTGCACGGTGCTTTCCCGTGCGAGCAAACCTTTTCGTCCGTGCACCAACGCGCACCGCAAGGTTCCCGTGTCCAACCTTCGCGCCAGATGATCCGCGAAGCCGACCAACAAACATTTGCGGATCGCATCCCGGTTGGCTGGTTTCTCGGCGATATCCAGTCGTTCGCGCTCGGCGATGGCAAGAAATTGGTCGTACAACGGTCCCACCTGTCGCGCCGTCTGCGCGTGAATGCCCAACCGGCGGCACCGGTCCACGCTGAACCCGTTTCGTTCCGCGAACCGCCACGCCCGCATCAACACAAAGAAATCGGAATCGGATTCGCCGCCGAACAAATCAGCGCGGGCATCTTCCACGGTGCGGCCTTGCCGGCGCGCCAACAACTCCCGCCCCTGCGTCAACGCGGCAATCAGCGCCATCGGACGGACG
>CAZEQV010000489.1:0-1562 GCA_964514435.1 uncultured Verrucomicrobiota bacterium | reverse complement strand
CGCGCTACAGCCTGCTCACGGGCCGGATGCCGTTTCGCGCGGGGCGTGTGCCGGTGTTCACCGGCGCGGGCGGGCCATGTTTGATCAAGGAGGGACAGCCCACGCTGCCGCAAATGCTGCGCGCGCGCGGCTATGCGACCGCGATGACCGGCAAGTGGCATGTGGGGCTGAGTTTTTTCGACGTGAACGGCCAGCCCCTCACGCGTGGCGATCTCGACAGCGTGAAACGCATTGATTACACGCGCGCGATTCCGGACGCGCCGGTCCATCGCGGCTTCGACCGCTTCTTCGGCACGGCTTGCTGCCCCGGCACGGATCACCTCTATGCGTTCATCGTTGGCGACCGCGTTCCGGTGCCGCCCAGAGGATTGCTCGACAAGAGCAAGCTGCCCAAGCACCCGTATGCGAACGACAATCGGCCGGGCATGATCGCGCGGGATTACGACATCGAGGAAGTGGACATGGTGTTCCTGCGGAAGAGCAAAGAATTTCTGGTGGACCACGTGAAGCGTCAGCCGGGCAGGCCGTTCTTTCTCTATCACGCCACCGCCGCCGTACATCTGCCGTCATTTGCCGCGCGCCAGTTTCACGGCAAGACGAAGGCGGGGCCGCACGGCGATTTCATCCACGAGTTGGACTTCATCGTGGGCGAGCTGTTGGACACGCTGGAGAAACTGGGTGTCGCGAACAACACGCTGGTGATATTCTCCTGCGACGGCGTGAAGGTGACCGCTGTCTGCGACGTGTATGGGCCGCATCGGCAAAAGGGCATCGAGCGCAGTCTCAATCCTGACGTGAAAGCGTATGTGGACTACCGGGAATTGCTGGCGGACCGGAACGTGGACGCGGTGGTTATCGGGACGCCGGATCATTGGCATTGCCAGATGGCGCTCGATGCGGTGAAAGCCGGCAAAGACATCTACTGCGAGAAGGGATTTTCGCGAACGCTTGCCGAGGCGAAGTTGATGCGGGATGCGTTGAAGAAGAGCAAGGTTGTATTCCAGCTTGGCCATCACGCGCGGCAGGCGACTTGCGCGCTGCAGGCGAAGGAAGTGATTGCCAGTGGCATCCTCGGCCCGATCACGTTGGTGCGGACGGGACGGTTCAAGTCGCTGGAGCCGGAGCATCCGAACTGGCGGTGGTATGGCTACTACGACCAATGGGAGCGGCCCGACCCGGCGCAGGTGGTCAAGAACGTGAACTGGGATTTGTGGTTGGGACCGGCGCCGAGGATTCCGTGGAATGAACGCCACTTCTGGCACTGGCGTTGTTATTACGCCTACGGCACCGGCTACGCGGGCGACCTGCTCTCGCACGAGATGGATTTCGTCCAGTATCTCCTCGGCCACGGCATTCCCGACAACTGCGTTTCGGCTGGTCAGATCGCGTTGCTCCGCGACGACCGCGAAGTGCCGGACACTTGGAGCGCGGTTTACCAATTCGAAAAACTTGGCCGCACGGTCACATTCACCGGAAGCATGAACACCACCGACAGACAGCCGGTAACCATCTGTGGGCGCGATGCCACGTTGCGGTTCGATGGGATTGCGCACGATGTCACC
>CAZEQV010000488.1:0-1571 GCA_964514435.1 uncultured Verrucomicrobiota bacterium | reverse complement strand
ATACCGTGACGCCGCGTTGGCCAGCCGCGCACGATGAGCGTTTCATCCATCGGATGATACTCCCGTCCATTGGCAACACCGCTCGCGGCCTGTAGAGTGCCCACATGCTTACCCCACAACAGGTCGCGACATTTCAGGAACAAGGTTATCTCAAAGGCGGGCGCGTGCTCAGCGACGCGCAAGTCGAGGAGTTGCGCGCGGAAGTCGAACGCGTGATCGCCAACCGCGCCAAACCGGTCAAACAACCGGTCAGTCTGACCAATCTCTGCCGCGAACCCGGCAAGGTCGTCTGGCAGATCGTGAACATCAGCGACGCCAGCGCGCCGTTTGCGGCGTTGGTGCGCCACCCGCAAATCGCCGAGGAGATCGCGCAACTGACCGCCGCAAAAGAAGTGCGGCTTTGGCACGACCAGATTCAGTTCAAGCCCGCCGAAACCGGCGGCGTCAACATGTGGCATCAAGACTGGCCCTACTGGGGCATCCTCGACGCCCCGCACCAAGTCACCGCCTGGGTCGCGCTCGACGACGTGGACTCGGAGAACGGTTGCATGAGCATGGTGCCGGGGTCGCACCGCTGGGGCAACAACATTCAATTCCTTCACAAGCTGCCGGCGTTCGACGCCATGCCGGCCGAGTTCGAAGGTCACAAGCTCGAAGTCCGCACCTGCCCGGTCCGCAAAGGCGAAGTGCATTATCATCACGGGTTGACGTGGCACGGTTCACCGGCGAACAAGAGCGGCCGGCCGCGGCGCGCGATTGCGCTGCACTACATGACCGAGCAGACCCGCTACAAAGCCAGCGGCAACCATCTGATGAAGAAGTTCGTCACCGTACCGGATGGCGCCAAGCTCGAAGGCCCGTCGTTCCCCTTGGTGTACGACCGCCGGTAGTGCTTTGCGCGCCGGCAACGGGGCGATGCAAACACATGTGCAAGGCACCTTTCGCCGGCGTGATAAACAATCGCCGTCATCCTTCAGTTGCAAGTCCAACGTGCCATTGTCTCAAGTAGAGACCGACGGAAAAACCATGACCCCTCCATCGCTCCGCCGCTCTCAAAAACATCAGTCTTTACCGGGCGTGGTGAGTTTTAAGGCTTCCAGCACCTCGTCGGCTGTCACGTGCGGTGGCAGCCGATACGTCTGGGGTTGCACAATCTGTCGCTGGGCGGGCGTCAGGCGCTGAAGCAACGCCTTCGACGGCAAGTAGCCGAACCGGGAATTCCCCCACGACGGTCCAAACCGGTAAATCACCACCTTGCGCAGGCCGGAATTGGCGCGCGTCGCCGAACCATGCCGGATAGCGTCCACGAACAACAACACGTCGCCACGCTCCAAATGCACTTCGACGGTTGGCTCCGGCTCGCCCGCGTCCTTGGGAAACGGAAAGTTGGCCTTGTGCGACCCCGGCACAACCAACGTGCCTCCGTCGCCCGGGCCAATATCCGTCAGCGGAATGAAGACGTTGATCTGGCCGCAACTGAATTGCCCGTTATGGTGCCGGAACTGCGTCCGCTTCGTGCGTTGATGCCCACCGGAATGCATCCCGATAAACCCGCCCGGCCCGCGCGTCAG
>CAZEQV010000487.1:0-1632 GCA_964514435.1 uncultured Verrucomicrobiota bacterium | reverse complement strand
TGCGTCAACGCTGCGCGAAACGACCGCAGCGATTCCCCGCGCAATCGTCCCGTGCCAGCCGCGCCGTTGGCCAGCAACAGAACCGTGTCGTTGGTGCTGGTGTCGCCATCCACACTGATGCGGTTGAACGTAACGCCCACGGCGTCGCGCAAAGCTTTCTGCAAATCAGCCCGGCTGACTTCTGCATCGGTAGTAATGAAACTCAACATCGTGGCCATGTTAGGGTGAATCATCCCGGCACCTTTGGCGATTCCACCAATATGAACTGTCTTGCCGGCCACCTTGAACCGAACCGCAGCCTCCTTGGGTCGTGTGTCGGAGGTCATGATCGCGCGCGCGGCCTGTGCTCCGCCTTGCCGGCTGAGTTTTCCCAACGCCTTCTTAATGCCAGCTTCGATCTTCACAATCGGCATGTGCACGCCAATCCTGCCGGTGCTGCACACCAACACGTGTTCGTCTTCGCAGTTGATCCGCCTCGCCACCGCCGCGCACATGGCCCGCGCGTGAGTCATGCCTACCGGCCCCGTGCAGGCGTTGGCGTTGCCGCTGTTGGCCACGATCGCGCAAATGTGGCCGGACTTGATGTTGTTCATGCTCACGCGCACCGGCGCGGCTTTCACCTTGTTGGTGGTGAACACCGCTGCCGCCGTGGCCGGCGCGTCGGACACGATCAAAGCCAGGTCCGGTTGCCGCTCCGGTTTTATTCCCGCCGAGATGCCGGCAGCGCGAAATCCCCGCGCCGCGGTGACCGAGCCGGTCACTTCAGAGAAGTCCTGTTGTTTCTTCATAGCCAAATACCAGGTTGAAGCATTGCACGGCCTGACCGGCGGCGCCTTTGGTAAGATTGTCTTCCGCGCTGCTGATGATCAGACGGTTTGTCCGTTTGTCCACGCGGACCGATATATCACAGAAATTCGTGGATTCGACATTCTTCGTGTCCGGCAACGCGGCGGTGACGCGCACGAATGGTTCGTGCCGGTAGAATTGCCGGTACGTTTCCAACACGTCACCGGGCGCAGCGGCCAGCTCGGCGAGGATCGTGGACTCGATGCCGCGATTGATCGGCACAAGATGGGGAATGAAACTGATGACGACGTTCTTACCGGCCAGCAATGAGATTTCCTGTTCGATCTCGGAAAGGTGCCGGTGCTTCGGGACGCCGTAGGCGCGGACGCTTTCATTGCATTCGCAGAACAAATAGTCTTCCGCCGCTTTCCGTCCGGCCCCGCTGACGCCACTCATGCTGGAAACGATGATGGTTTCCGGTTTGATCAGGCCGTGTTTGAGGGCCGGCATCACTCCCAGCAGGATGCTGGTGGGATAGCAGCCGGGACAAGCAACGAGTTTGGCTTTGCGGATTTCGTCGCGTCGAATCTCCGGCGAACCGTACACCGCTTGCGCCAGCAGATGCGGCGCCGGGTGATCGTGATCGTAGAACTCCTTGTACACGGCAGCCGACCGAAGCCGGAAATCCGCCGACAGATCCAAAACTTTCACTCCCCGGTCCAGCAACCCGACGGCATATTCAGCCGCCACGCTGCAACATCCACGATGGAATCCACCGCGCCGACTTCGTGGGCAGCAGCCGCCACAGGGCCGACAGGGGAATTTGTTGTTTGGACAGGCCCGCGC
>CAZEQV010000486.1:0-1632 GCA_964514435.1 uncultured Verrucomicrobiota bacterium | reverse complement strand
GCGAGATCAGTTTGGATGGAACATGGGAAGCAAAACTGACGCTTTCAGGCAGCAGTCCAGATTGGAACATGCTCGGATTTGGAGTTAAGCCGCGGATCATCGGGGGCGTGGAAGGCAAGATCAGAAACAGTAATTGGGAAATAGGCGGTTTTGGCGGATTTGGTGTGAAGCTGGATTGGGATTCTCCGCCTGTCTATTTCGCTCCGCTGGTGTACGGGAAGTGGGGCGTGTCACTTGATCAAGCCGTCGAGGGACATATCATCTACAACGCGGTGGACGGGCTGAGCCTCAACGGGGAGTTTCCCGGTGGGATCGAGTTGGAAGGTGCAGTCGGGGTTGGCCTAGACGGCATCACGGACTTGGAGGTGTTCGTTGGGGGAGGGCCATACTGGAAGTTTCAGTGGCCAAACAAACCAGCCCTTGATGATTGGGGAATCAAACTGCATGGAGGAGTCCGGTATGTCGTGCTGTTCTGGCATAACGAAGTTTCTTTGGAGCGCTCATGGTCTGCGGTTGCCAGCGGGTCGAGTCCGGCATTGTCGGCGTTCGAAGGCGAGCAGGCAAAGCGTCCTTTGGCGGCTGGTTTTTCGCTGATGCCCCGTGACTACTTGAAGAAGCCATATGCTTCGTTCTCCGCAGCCAAGTTCAAACTCGCATCATCGCCTCTGGCGGAAGCCGGTGCGCTGGACAGTTTGAAGGTCACACCAATTCAGGAAAACGTCTTTCCGTATTCTGAGCCGTCGTTATCGGTGAACAGCACCAACCGGATGCTGTTGTGGATTTGGGACAACCCGGAACGGTCGGCGGAGAATCGGACAGAGTTGATCTGGTCGCGGTGGGATGGCGGGGCGTGGTCAAATCCAACTTCGGTGTGGAATGAGGCGACGGCGGATTTCGCGCCGTCGGTGCAGGTGTTCGCGGACGGTTCGGCGGTGTCGGCATGGCAGAATGAGTCAGGCGTATTGACGAATGGCGCGACGTTGGATGATGCTTTGGCCGGGCTGGAGATTGCGGTGGCGCAATTCGATCCGGTCACCAGTCTCTGGTCGCCAACCAACCTGACGAGCAACGCGTATCTTGATCGGAGTCCGTCGTTGGCGGCGGGGTCGAATGGGAAGGCGTTGCTGACGTGGATTGGCAACGCAAGCAACAGCGTGCTCGGCGCGACGAATGCGGTGAACACGATTCACTCCCGGTTGTGGACCGGTAGCAGTTGGTTGGATGCAGGTGACATTGCAGCAGGCGTGCCGATGTTGTTGTGGTCGAGTGTGGCGTTTGATGGAACGAACGGGGTGTTCCTCGCAGCGGTGGACGGCGATGATGATCAGTCCACGATGGACGATCAGGAGTTGTGGGGCGCGACATTTGACGGCGCGGCATGGAGCGCGTTCACGCAGTTGACGACCAACTCGGTGCAGGACACGAAGCCGCAGGCGGTCTTTGACAGCACCGGCACATTGATCGTGGCGTGGTATCAGGGCAGCAATATCGTGGTTCATGCTGGGGACTTGAATCTCGGCAGTCCGACTGTGGCCGGGGCACTCAGCGGGGCGTCGTCGCAGAAGGATTTCAAGCTGGTGACGGGACCGGCCGGGCAGGTTTCGATGGTCTGGGAGGATTTGGCCGCCGATG
>CAZEQV010000485.1:0-1635 GCA_964514435.1 uncultured Verrucomicrobiota bacterium | reverse complement strand
CCGACGGCATCCTCCGCCTCTGCCTGCTGCGCGACAACGAAGTGGATTTGCGAAAACCGTTGCGGGCCGGTTGGAGTCGCCACCACCCGCGCCATGTCCGAGATCGGCGGGTAGCCACGCACCGATGCACCCGTTCGCCGATCACTTTTCGGTCGGCGCGCGTCTATATCCAGTATGAAAAGCTTCTTCAAAATCCTGGCGACCGCGGGTGCCGGGTGGGCGGCCTTCAATCTGGCCATGTTGCTGACCTTCCGAGTCATCGGCTTCGGCTTGGATGGCCACGGGGTGTTGCTCAACCGGAACACGCAGAGCGCCAAACTCATTGCCGTCTGGACACAACTCGAACCGTTGCCACTGGTCGTGGCCAAGCCGCACATCATCATTGTCGGCCTCTTTGGGTTTGCGTTCCTACAAGCCGTCACTTATCGGCTGCTGTCGCCGTCGTGGCCGGCCGGAGTGCTCGTGCGGGCGTTGCGGCTTGCGGCGTTGCGCTTCACGCTGACCTTCCTGTTCTGGGAATTCTTCACGCCGTTCAACCAGCTCGGCGAACCGCTGCCGTTGCTGGCGCTGGAACTGGCGTTCTGGGCGGTCGTCGCGCTCGCGGAGAGCTTCGCGATTGCCGGCACGGCGGAATGGCTTCGGCGCACGCCAACACAAGAGAGTTGAGCTATGTTTCCACCGACGATGCACCGGGATGAGAAACAACTGATCGCCGCCGCGCAAACCGGCGACGAATCCGCGTTCAATGAATTGATGGCCGCGCACGCGCGCGAGATTCGCTCCTACCTCTACCGCATGACCGCCAGCCGGGAAGACGCCGAGGACCTCTCGCAAGTCGTTTGGGTGCGCGTGTTCCGCAACCTCGCCAAGTTTGAAGGGCGCTCCAGTTTCCGCACGTGGGTGTTCGTCATCGCGACCCGGGCCGCCCGCGATCATCATCGCGTCCGGCAGCGCTGGCCCGTGGACGCGCAGGATCGTGGCCGCGCGCTCGCGGAAGCCGGCCCGGCCGCCGCCGAGGAATTCCGCCGGGTCGCCCACGATGCCGAAGCCGGACGCTACGAAATCCGCGAGCACATTGATTTCTGTCTCACCTGCATCATGAAAACGCTCCCGCTCCACGAGCAACTCGCCGTCTTGCTGGCCGACATCTACGGCTTCACCGCGCAGGAGGGGGCGGACATCCTCGAGGTCACGCTCGGCGTTTTCAAACACCTGCTCCACACCGCCCGCGCCACGATGGAACGCATCTTCGAACATCGTTGCGCGCTCATCAGCAAGACCGGCGCGTGCCATCAATGCAGCGAACTCAACGGCTTCTTCAATCCCGCCCAGGATCAACAGGCCGAACTCGCCCGACTCGATCTCGTCCGCGCCGCCAACGACCGCGACCACCACCGGCTGCTGGAACTGCGCTTGGCATTGGCGCGCGCCATCAACCCGCTCCACTCCCCCGGCACGGACCTCCAAGAAACCATCATGGCCGTCGTGCGCCGCGCCAACGACTGAAAGTCTGATCGGGGTCAGGTCTCAACATCAGACATTTTGCTTGTCTTGAAACGACCGCCGGTGAAAGTCTGATCGGGGTCAGGTCTCAACATCAGACATTTTGCTTGTCTTGAAACGACCGCCGGCGCA
>CAZEQV010000484.1:0-1692 GCA_964514435.1 uncultured Verrucomicrobiota bacterium | reverse complement strand
TAGAAGCGGTTGAGGGTTGAGGGTTGAGGGTTGAGGGCGAAGATTTCCACCGCGCCGGTGCGCTGGCCGGTCACGCCCAGGCCATACCCAAGTCGCGCCACCAGATTGGTGCCGTGAGTCGCGGTCACGTTCGTCAGCCGATTCAGGCTGTCACGGCGTATAAGAGTCTTTACGTCCGGCACGTCAGCCCTTGCCCACGCCACCAGCAGGCACGCGAGGAATGTGAACCAACACTTCATGTTGAAATCGGCGTGGCCAGTTTCTTACCGCAGGGCAGTCCTGCCAACCCAAAAGGAGCTCGGGCGCATGCTCTGGCTCTGACGTGCCGCACTCCGCAGCGAAGATGGGGCGTCCTGGGCGGTGCGGCAGGCGCGGGTGGCCGACCTTCCTCCCGCGCGGCCAATTCCCTTCACACCGTTTGGCGGGACGCCGGTTCGCATCACGCAGGAACATCGAGGCCATCAACTGGTTCGTCGCGCAGTTCCAATTTGCGGATGACGAGGTTTCGCCAGTTGCCTCCAATCACTCGCTTCGCCACATCTTCGGAGACGACCAGACCGCCATACTGCGACTCATACACGTTGGCGCTCCCAACGTCTCGTTTGAGGATGTATCTCTTTCCAATCGCAGAATACCAAACCCGCTGGCAGTCCGGGCAAACTCGGAATGTCGAGCGCTCGTCGCCCCGGACCAAAATACGCTCTCGATTCATGAGCGTCACAAAGCCGACGGCCTCCCTTCGGTCAGGACCGAACACCTTACCCAAGAGCAGCGATTCGTGCGGGCCTTCTGGAAACAATTCTCGAAGGAGCGCGTTTGTCGCAATCTGGATGCAGACCCCATGAACGATGTTCACCGCCGACCTGTCAGGCTTTGTTTGCAACACCACGTCAATAGGCTTTCCAGTCATGCGCGGCGAACAACACCCCCTGCAAAGCAGTGTTTGTTTCGCTTCTGCAAACCACCCCTTGTCCGGCGTCTCCGGGTTTGGGCTCTTCGATGACAATTGGTAGAAGTCCATCATGGATATTGAGTAAATGTTCCTTCGATAATCATCTTCCAAACAGCTTGAGTCATCGTCGTGCCGGCTTCAGCAATCTCACCTCCAAAGCTAACGTCGATAGCCCGTGCGGCTTCAAGAACAGCCTCGAACGCCTTTTGCTGACTGCCTGGATTGCCTTGAAAGTGTTGAACCCAGTCTTCAGTTGAATTCCCAGCGCCACCCAAACCACCGAGCGGGAAGCCTTTGGCCTCAAGTCGTTCGTGCAGAATCTTGTGATACGCCTCGTGAACATTGCGCGGAATCCTGATGTAGTTCTGAATCCTGTCGCCGCCGAGGAACTTTGGCAGCGGATGATGGTTGTTCATCGTTACCTTCGCCAGTCCCTTGGCGATACCCTGACGGATGACGCGTCCGACCTGCCCCATTTCATCCAGCGGCGAAGGATGTCCCGGCGGAACTGCCTCAAGTTGCGGGAACGCTACTATGGCAACGATCCCACCAAGTGCCGTGTACACCGGATGGGCCGCCACAAACTGCGAGCTCCTAAGATATACCTGGATCGAGATTGAGTTTACGACCGACCCGATGGTAAAGTCCGCATAGCCCAACGGGTCTATCCTGTTCACCGGGTCCGCATGGGCATACAGATACTTGTGCAGACTCAACGGATCAGTCTGGAACCCCTCAAA
>CAZEQV010000483.1:0-1705 GCA_964514435.1 uncultured Verrucomicrobiota bacterium | reverse complement strand
TCGCTGTTGTCAACGAACAGCCGGAGCACTAACCTGAAGGCTCATCTTCAAGAAAACAAACATGAGCACACGCATACCTCAACCACTGGGACTTAAGAAATCGTTTGGATTCGGCGACCGGCTCGGATTGGGCACACCCGGTCACTTTGCGGCCGCCAAGAAGTTCAATTTTGCGCCGATCTTCGCACAGCAATCCATCCGCGAGATGGAACGCACCCAACGCACGCCGCAGGAAGTGATGACGGCAGCTCGAAACACATTGACCAAACTCGGTTACGCGGGTGCATGGGGCGCGGATGCCGATCATCTCAAGCTGCCGGAACATGTCGAGCGCACAGCCGCAGTCGGTTTTTGTTTTTTCACCATTGATCCGTCGGAGCACGTGGGCAAAGGCCAACTTACCGGCGAGCTTGAATCGTTGTATCTGGGCAGGAAGTACGAAGGCGTTGGAACATTCGACCGGCCAAGTTTGGCGAGCGCGGCCGTGAAATATGGCCGGGCGCTTGAACACTGCGGGATGATGGGACAACACATCGCCAAGGTGATGGGCGCTCGTCCGTTTGAGATCGAGGTGAGCGTGGACGAAACCGATGAGCCGACAAGCCCGTTGGATCATTTGTTCATCGCGTTGGAATTGAAACGGCACCGGGTGCCCAACGTGGTCAGCGTGGCGCCGCGATTCATCGGGGAGTTTGAGAAGGGCATTGATTACAAGGGCGACCTGAAGGCATTCGAGAAGTCACTGCAGATTCATGTGGCGATTGCCCGTCAATATGGCCCTTACAAAATCAGCGTTCACAGTGGCTCGGACAAGTTTGGCGTTTACCCAATAGTGGGACGGGTTTGCGGCGAGTTGCTGCACGTCAAGACCGCCGGCACGAGCTATCTCGAAGCGTTGCGGGTCGTGGCGCGCAGGAATAGCGCGTTGTTCGCCGAGATCGTGGGGTTTTGCCGGGGACGTTTCGACAAGGATCGAGCCAGCTATCATATTTCCACGACCAGTGCGCAGGTGGCCGGCTTGCCGAAGTTCACCGGCAAGGAAGAGGCGGCCTTTCTCGATGAGATACCGGGACGGCAATTGTTGCACGTGACATTCGGGTCGGTGTTGACGCATTCGAAGTTCAAACCGGCCATCTTGGAGACGTTGAGCCGCAACGAGACGTTGCATCAGGAGTTTCTCGACAAACATTTCACCAAGCATCTGTCGTTGCTCAATCAAGGATGATCGAATGAAGAAGAAGCGATACGTGATCGTGGGGACGGGCGGCCGTTCTGGCATGTTTTCGAAGGCGATTCTGACGAAATACAACCGCACCGCCGAATTGGTCGGCCTGTGCGATGTGAACCAGACACGGATGGATTGGTACAACCGCAAGTTCGTCAAGGAATGGGGCGCAAAGAAGCCGGTGCCCACGTTCCCAGCCGCCGACTTCGACAAGATGATCAAGCAAACGAAGCCGGACACGGTGATCGTGACGACGATCGACCGGATGCATCATCATTACATCATTCGGGCGATGGAACGGGGATGCGATGCCATCAGCGAAAAGCCGATGACCACCGACATCGAAAAGTGCCGGGCGATCTTTGAGACAATCGAGCGCACCGGACGCAAGCTGCGTGTGACGTTCAACTACCGTTACTCACCGGCGCGGACCACGGTGAAAGATTTGCTGATGAAAGAAACGATTGGCGCCGTCAAGGC
>CAZEQV010000482.1:0-1737 GCA_964514435.1 uncultured Verrucomicrobiota bacterium | reverse complement strand
GACCGGTGACGTGGCGGCGCTGGCACCGGTATCGTTGTCGGCGCAATTAACGGCCACGACGCGGTACTGGAGCGGTTTGTTGGAGGGCGCGGTGTAATCGTGCCAGCGCTGCAAGTTCTCGCTCGTGCCGACACCTCGTCGCGGCCGGTAGGCAATGGTGAACCACGGCCCCGACGCGATGCTGCGTTGCACCCGATAGCCGATCTCCGCCGATGTGCTGTCGGACCAGGTGATGATGACGAAATCGTTGCTGACCACCGCCGCGACGTTGAGTGGCGGGGACAACGCCGCTGCCGGGCAGTTCGTCAGCACGTCCACAATGCCGTTGGTGGTAATGGTGGTGCCGGCCGTGATGTTGGTGACGAATGCAGCATCGTAGAGGTTGCCGGCCTTGAGGTTGCCGACGGTGCCGGGATTGGTGTTCCACGCAATGAGGCAACCGTAGTTGTTCACGTCGTAGCCGCCGAAGTAGCCGGCTTCGCCGCTGCCGAGTGTGTGTGTGTTGCGGGTGACGGCCCACGAAAAGAGCTGGGTACCACCGGCTGCCTGACACAAGATGCCTTCGCCGTCGTTGCCGGGATTCGAGCCGGTATTGTTGAACGAGTTCCCATCAATCCACAACGCCCGTCCGGCCAGGTCGAGCGCGCGCGAAAGGTTGTCGGAGTTGCAGCCGTTGCCGCCCGCGGTGCTCTCCCGCCAGCCGTCGAGCGTCAGTTCCCAGCCGGAGCCGAGGCCGTAGGGATTGTCGCCTTCCTGAAGATAGACGCGCTCGTTGCGGTTGCTCTGGATGGTCACGTATTGGCCGCAGAGGTTGAGTCCTTTGTGACCGTGATTGAAGATGAAGTTGTCGCGGACGACCACGCCTTCCTCGAAGAACCCGGTCATGACCAGTCCGAGCAGGTCTTTGTTGTCAATACCGGTATTCTTGCCGTAGTCCCATAAGATCGTGCTGGCACGGACCGCGGAGCAGTTTGTCGCCGTGCACACATTGATGTTGGCAGGCGTGCAGGTTTGCTGGGTGTATTTGAAGTTGTTGGTGGAAGCCGGCACGGTGTTGTTGGCAACGAACACGCGCGATCCATATACGCCGAGTCTCGGCCCAAACTTGTACATGTAGAACCCGCCGTTGCCGCCTTCGTCCATGAAATCGTTGAGCACCGCCGCATCGTCAAACTTGCAGCCGAACACGAGCCTGCCGGTGCCGGTGCCGAGATATTGATGGGGATTCTGCGCTCCACAAAACGTGTCGGCCGGGTGGGTGCCGTCGGCGACACGGTTGACCCACCCCGGCTTGGCATACGGACTTTTCCACGCGCCCGCCGTTCCCCACGTCGTCCCCCACGCCATGTCGGGACCGAAAAACACCGTTGCGCCGGTCACGTGCACCCAACAGATGCCGACGAGATGAACGTCTTTGATGCGTTCGCCTGGGCCGGGTTTGAGACCGATGATGTTCCAATCGCGCGGCACCTTGCCGCCGCCCTTGGTTTGCATCCCGAACACAAACTTCGTCGGCAAATCCAGTGTCCCATCGCGTGCGTCGGCGTCGCCGCTTGGTGACTGCCCGCGAATGACCACGCCGGAGCGCAGCATCAACCCGCGACCATTCGGCCCATCCATCGGTGCGGCACTGAAGTCATACGTGCCGGCCGGATAATACAAGACTCCCCCGCCTTGCGCCGCCAGTTCCTCGCAGGCATTCTCGAACTTGTGAAAGGTATTTGTGCCATTGGCATA
>CAZEQV010000481.1:0-1755 GCA_964514435.1 uncultured Verrucomicrobiota bacterium | reverse complement strand
CCGCGGATGGCGGCATGGAGGCGCTCGCCATCGAGTTCTGGCATGCGCAGGTCGGAGATGATCAAGTCGTATTGATTGGTGTCGAGCAACCGGATCGCTTCCTGTCCGTTCGTGGCGGTGTCAATGACGTAGCCTTTGTCAGACAGAATGGCTTGCAGCACATCCACGATACCGGGCTCGTCGTCCACGATGAGCAACCGATACATCGCGCAAGGCAGCGGCGAGGCATGGGCGTCGGGCGCAGCCAATGGAGCCGGTGTTTCGTCGTGGCAAGCGACGATGGGAAGCTCGATGAAGAATGTGGTGCCGCGTCCCACCTGGCTTTCCACCCAGATTTGACCGCCATGTTCCTTGATGATTGTGTGGGAAAGCGCCAGTCCGAGGCCGGTGCCTTTGCCGGGAGACTTGGTGGTAAAGAACGGGTCGAACACGCGGCCGATCAGGTGGTCGGGGATGCCGGAACCGGTGTCGCTGACCGTGAAGCGGATGCGTTCGTTGATGCGCATGGTGGCGATGGTGAGGTAGCGATGCCCTGATTCCTGTCCCATGGCCTGAATGGCGTTGCTGATGAGGTTGGTGAAGACCTGTTCGAGCTGGCCGGCATCGGCTTTGGTGCGGGGAAGATCGGCTTGGAGCCGTCTTTCGGTGGTGATGTTCAGCGATCGCAGTTGGGGTTCAAATGTGTCGAGGACGCCGGTGATCACATCGTTGATGTGGACCGAGGCCAACAACGGTTCAACGGGCCGGGCGAAGCTGAGGAGATTGCGCACGATCTTGGAGGCGCGTTCGCTCTCGTGATAGACCTTGGCCAAATCGTTGCGAATCTTGGCGTCCACTGCCCCGCTGCGAGAGATGAGTTGGGAGTGACCCATGATGACAGCCAGCGGATTGTTCAGTTCGTGAGCCACTCCGGCAACGAGCTGCCCAAGTGCGGACAGTTTTTCACTCCGGCGAAGTTGGAGTTCGATGCGTTTGCGTTCGGTGACTTCACGGAGATTGATCTGGATGAGCGGTTTTTGGATGCCCGGCACCAAATTGCAACTGCCCTCGCAAGCAATGGATTCGCCCATGTCGGTGGTAATTTGAATCTCGGTGGACGGCGCCATAAGCATCTCGATGGCTTGTTTGCGGTGGAGCAAATCAGCGCCGGTAACGTCCAACGCCGGCAAGATTGACAACAGCGTCCTGCCGACAAGTGGACGTTGGGAAACACGCAGCAACCGTTCCGCCGCCTGGTTCGCCTCGGTGATTTCCAAGGAATCGAGATCCACAAGGAAGATCGCTTCCGCTGCCGAGTCAAACAGGGAGCGATATTTCTCTTCCGAGACCATGATTTCCTGCTGGAGCAGCCGTTTGTGGGCCTGTCCTTTCTTGAACCCCTGAAGTAGCGTTTCATTGCGCTCGCGGGCTTGTTCAAGAACCTGCGTCAACATCCCCATCGCAATGAGCAAGGAAAGCACAGCCGAAGTCACGTAGCCGGCCACTCTCATGCCGTCGGACGTGTTGAGCACCGGCATAAACAGCAGGTGAACGCCCCACAAAGCAAATCCGACAGCCAGCACGGTCGCGCCCTGGAATCTCTGGGTCAGTTTGCGGTACAAGTTGCCGGTGTAGAAACTGGCCAGCGCCAGCAGGACGAAAACCGGTACCGTAATCCAAAGCGGGTCGCCGACGCGATACACCGCCACGTATCCCCAGACAATCATCAACAAGATGCCCAATCCGAGTTCGAGGTTGGTGCGTTTAACGCGGGTG
>CAZEQV010000480.1:977-1770 GCA_964514435.1 uncultured Verrucomicrobiota bacterium | reverse complement strand
TGAGGCTGGCGGCATTGTCGCGATTGGCGCAGAGGGTGGCGGACAGGAACTGCACATCCTCGGCGGTCAGTCGGTCTTGGCAGTTGGTCTGGATCGGTTTCACGGCGGCTGTTCTCAGCGTGCTTTTGTATTGAGCATCATCGGTGCCATCGTGGTATGATACAACGGAACATTCGAAAGGATATATTTGTGGTCAAGAACTTATCAGTGGCGGTAGCGGTTGTTTTGATGGTTTTGGCGGCCAGTTTCAGCTTGGCGGAGGGCGAGCTGCCTGCCGACAAGCCGAAACCGACTTCGGGCAAGAGTCAGGGGGAGATTGCGGAACTCAAATTGGAGAGTCGAGAATTGACCATCCTGTTCAGTGGCAAGCGGGTGCAATACAAGGTGGCCGAGGACGCTTCGATCAAGACCCACGAAAAAGAGGATGCCAAACTCGAAGACTTGAAGGTCGGTGACCGGATCAATTTCTGGTTCAAAGTCGCCGACGACGACACCAAGACTATCAACCGCATCGTTCCCAAAGGCTCGCCCAAGACGGAAGCGGCCCGGCAAGCTCCATGAGTTCGTTGGTGGAAAAGCTGAACGAAGTCTTGGCGGATGAATGGGCGTGTGTGCGGGCGTTGAGGCGCGCGGAAAGCCTGTGCCAAGATCCCGGCCCGCTGGAAATGATCAGACGCGTCCGCAAAGACAGCAGTGTGGGGTGCGTGACGTTGTCCAATGTGATCCGGCAGTTGAACGGTCATCCCACCGATCTGCCCAGCGCGCGGTTTTCCTTGCAGGTCGTCGGCGAATC
>CAZEQV010000480.1:0-967 GCA_964514435.1 uncultured Verrucomicrobiota bacterium | reverse complement strand
ACGTTGATGGACGAGCCCGGTCTGGAGCCTTACCGGACGGCCTTGGCGACGTTGCACCAGTTGCATCGGGAGAATCATCGTTGGCTCGGAGCGGTCGTCGAACAAACTTGATGGTGTCGGAAAAGGACTTTCGTCATGAGCCAATCACACGCGCCCAATCTGGCCGGGTTCCTCCGTCATGTCGTGGACCGGTACCCTGAACAGCGCGAGTTTCATCAAGCCGTGGCTGAAGTAGCCAAGTCGGTTTGGCCGTACTTGGAGCAACATCCCGAGTTGCAGCGGGCCAAGATTCTCGAACGCATGATCGTGCCCGAGCGCATCGTCATGTTCCGGGTCACCTGGGTGGACCGGCACGGCGACGTGCAAGTCAACAACGGCTACCGCGTGCAAATGAACAGCGCCATTGGTCCGTACAAGGGCGGACTTCGTTTTCATCCGTCCGTGACGCTGGGCACGCTGAAGTTCCTGGCGTTTGAACAAGTGTTCAAGAACGCGCTGACCACGCTGCCGATGGGCGGGGGCAAAGGCGGCTCCGACTTTGATCCGAAAGGCAAAACCGACGAAGAAGTGATGCGATTTTGCCAGGCCTTCATGAGCGAGCTTTACCGTCATATCGGTCCCGATACCGACGTGCCGGCCGGCGACATTGGCGTCGGAGGACGCGAGATCGGATATTTGTTTGGGCAATACCGGAAACTGAGCAACGAGTTTAACGGCGTGCTAACCGGCAAAGGCGTCAACTGGAGTGGCAGTCGCATCCGCACGGAGGCGACCGGGTACGGCTTGGTGTATTTCGTGGAAGAGATGTTGCGGACGCGGGGCGAGACGCTGACCGGCAAGGTGGTGGCGATCTCCGGTTCCGGCAACGTGGCGCAGTTTGCGGCGGAGATAGCCTTGTTGCACGGCGGATTTGTTGTCACGCTTTCCGACTACAGCGTCTTCTTTCACGATCCGGGTGGCTTGGATG
>CAZEQV010000479.1:0-1781 GCA_964514435.1 uncultured Verrucomicrobiota bacterium | reverse complement strand
AACTCCGCGATGGTCGCCGACCTCAGCGGCATGTTCCACACGGCCGCTGTGGTGAACGGCGCGCAGTGGATCGCGAACGGCTACCGCGGGGGCGCCTATCAGTTCGATGGCGCCAACGATTACCTCAGCGCCGGCAAGCCGCCGGGGTTGACCGCCCAGATCAGCAACCGATTTACGCTCTCGTGCTGGATCAACCCCTCCAACGACCACGAGGGCTACATCGTGGGCCGCGCGCGGAGTTCCTACAACGACCTGTCGATGTACATCAACGACCCCATGAACCAGGGCATCAACTTCACCATGAAGCGGCTGGGTGGCCCGGAGCATTTCATGCTCTCCAGTTCCGGCGGCTGGTCGAACCTTCCGAACGGAACGTGGACCCACATCGCGCAAACCTACAACGGCGCGCAGTTTGTCGGCTATATCAACGGACAGGCTGTGGTTTCGTCGAATATTACGGGCGAGGTGGACAACAACGGCAACGACTTCATCCTCGGCGACCGCCACACGCTCGACAGGCACTTTCAGGGCAAGATCGACGAGGTGAAGGTGTACAACCGCGGGCTCTATGCGAGCGAGATCTACACGCTCTACACAAGCGGCGTCGCGACACTGACGAAGAGTAACCACACCCACCAGGTTCCTGAAAATTTCAGCTTCACGAACGTGGCCAGCCGGCGCGCGTATACGCTCAGTGCCTGGAGGGACACGGAATCCGACTTCGAAGTGGGCGCCACGGAAGCCTGGTGCGCCTACTCGAACAACCCGGTTCTTCTCACGGCCGCGGTGAGCGGCGTGGACATGCCTCTGATCGATCCCGATGCGGATGCCGACGGCATGCCGGACTGGTGGGAAATCCAATACGGGCTGAATCCGACCTGCAATGTGCCGGGCGCGGGGGAGGGTTGGTGGAAGTTCGACGAAGGGACGGGAAGCAACATCACGAACTCGGCCAATTCGCTGTATGGCGGCAACACGGTCAACATGGGCAGCACAAACTGGGTGGCCGGCTAGTTGGGCAACGCGCTGTGGTTCGATGGCTCGGACGACTACGTCAGCATCCCCCAGAATCCGGCGATCATAACCGGAAGACAACTTACGGTGAGCGGGTGGCTCTACCTGGATGGCTCCGCATCCTCCACATTCCAGACGCTGATGTCGGACATGACGAATTGCGACTGGACGTATCCCGGATTCTGGACGGGATTTGACCCGACCTACGCGCCCGGCGTCGCGGCCATGTGGGCCGATTTCTGCGGAGACTTCAAGTATCCGACCTTCAACACCAACATAGCGTATCGGTGGGTTCACTATGCCTATGCTCATGACGGCACCAACGGCCGCGTCTACCTCGACGGCCATCAGCTTGCCTCAGAGACCGGCAGCTTCACCAATGCCCACCGTTCCGAACTCCTCATCGGGTGGGCGCATGATCCCGACTACACCTACTACTGGAAAGGCCGCCTGGACGATGTGCGGCTCTATACCAGCGCACTGAGCAGCGTCACGATTTCCAACCTGTATGACGGATTTCAGGACGCGGACGGCGATGGGCTCGACAACCTGAGCGAGTATCAGAGTGGAACGAGCCCCCTGAACACCGACAGCGACGGCGACGGTTTGCCGGATGGGATTGACGCAGACCCCGACGTCTTCGACACGAACGCCCCGACGTTCACCATCACCTACCCGACCAACGGCATGGTCATACCCTGATCCGGAGGACACGACGATGAAACTGCGACTTCATTGTTCGCCGAATCTTGCGGCGGGCGCCGTTT
>CAZEQV010000478.1:0-1808 GCA_964514435.1 uncultured Verrucomicrobiota bacterium | reverse complement strand
TACGTGCTGCGCGCCAGCCCCAGCAAGGCGCATGGGCGCGCGACGCTCAATTGCGGATGGTCGGTCTCGATCATGGCGCGGAGCTGTTCAGGCGGGAGGCTGGAGTTTTTTTGAAGCCACTCCAATTCCATCTCCAGCCGGCCAATCTTGGCGAATAACTCCTCCGCCAACGCGGCGTGGGCGGAGGCGGTCGGATCGTGCGGCCGGGCAAACGCGACCGGGGCGGCCTCCACCAACTGGCGTTTCCAGACGCCGACTTGGGTGGGATGCACCCGGTAGGCGCTGGCGATCTGGGCGACCGTCAGCCGTTCTTTGATCGCTTCCATTGCCACCTTGGCCTTGAAGGCCGGTGGATGCTGCTGTCGTTTCTTCGTGCTCATGGACCTCGCTTTCCAGACTCGATTTCACCATCTAACGGATGGCCAAAATCCTGTCCAGTTTTCCGGGTCCACTACAGTCTTGCATGGGTACCGGGTGTGCCGTTATGAAGAGAGAATCAGAGTTTGAATATGGCCAAGACCGAAAAAAAAATCTTGATTACAGGCGCAAGCGGTTTGATCGGCAATGCCGCTCAGTCCTATTTCCAAGCCAAAGGACATTCGATTTTGAAGCTATCTCGCGCCTCTGCGGAGGAAGCTCAGAAGGGATCGTTTTGGAATCCGCAGGCGGATTTGGAGGGTGTTGATGCTGTGGTGCATCTGGCCGGAGAAAGCATCACCGGCTGGTGGACGGAAGAGAAAAAGCACCGGATTCGGGAGAGCCGGAGTTTGGGCACCCAGATGTTGTGCGAACGTTTGGCCGCATTGCGTCAACCGCCCCAAGTGCTGGTCTCGGCATCGGCTGTGGGATATTACGGAGACCGCGGGGAGGAGCGTTTGGACGAGTTGAGCAGCTCGGGGGATGATTTTCTGGCCAGTGTCTGTCGAGTGTGGGAAGGCGCGACGGATGTGGCAGCCGCGGCGGGCATCCGCATCGTTCACATCCGATTTGGGATCGTGTTGAGCGGCAAGGGCGGCGCGTTGAAGAAGATGCTGCTGCCATTTCGTTTGGGACTCGGTGGTATCTTGGGCACGGGCCGGCAGTATTGGAGCTGGGTGGACATTGACGATGCCGTGGGAATCATCGAACACGCCATCTTCACGGAGGAACTGCGGGGTCCCGTCAATGCCGTGGCGCCGAACCCGGTCACTAACAAAGAATTTACGGCTACGTTGGGAAAGGTGTTGAATCGGCCCACGGTTATTCCCTTGCCGGCTTTTGCAGCGCGATTGCTGTTTGGTGAAATGGCCGATCTGCTGCTTCTGGCGAGCACGCGGGTAGAATCCCGCTGTCTGCGGGAAACGAGATATCGGTACCGGTATCCGTTGCTCGGTGATTCGCTGCGTCACGTCCTCGGTTGATCGCCACCGCGTCGTATCACTTCCCGTTTGACCCTGCCAAGCCTGTTTGACAGATTGCCCGCCATGAACTTCCAGAACCTCGCCAACCGGTACGTTTGTGATGTGCCGGTCTACGAACCCGGCAAACCCATCGAGGAGGTCGCGCGCGAACTTCATCTCAAGCCGACTGGCATTATTAAACTCGCTTCGAACGAGAATGCACTCGGTCCTTCGCCCCAGGCAATCGTGGCCATGCGACGCGCCCTCGATTCCGCCCACCTCTATCCGGACGGTGGAGCGTATTATCTCCGACAAGACTTGGCCAAGAACCTCGGAGTCATGCCGGAGAACCTGATCATCGGCACTGGCTCGAACGAGATCATTGAGTTTCTCTATCACACGTTTGTTGCACCCGGTGACGAAGTGGTG
>CAZEQV010000477.1:0-1814 GCA_964514435.1 uncultured Verrucomicrobiota bacterium | reverse complement strand
TGACCGGCCTCGCCGTTCGTTGTTCAAAGAATCGGTGAAATATTCAGGCTAGTTCGGCGCCCATTCACCGACCGACCGCAGCCATGGCATCGTTTCCGGCTTCACTTCTCCGTTTGATGTGAGTCAGGACGCGGTTGTGAATGTTGTGGATGATGTGGTCGGACCAAGTTTGCCAGTATGCGACCGGCCACATATGGTGCCGGTACCATGTGGTTCCCTCCAACTTTGTTCTCCCATCCGGCAAAGCCTCCAAGAGAAATTGTCCCCGCTCAGACGCGAGAAACCCACCCAGATGTGGCGGATGAACGTGCCGGTAGGGCGTCCATTCCTCCATCGGCGGCGGGTTTGAAGTCACGCTGAATGCCAGCAATCTGGGTTCATCCCAAGCCGTGATCGGTTCCACAAAGGCACCGGTCGAAAACACGCAATGTCGCTCCGCCCCCACACCGATCCCATGCATCTCGGCGCGAATTGGGTAGGCAATACCGGCTCGGAACATCCATTCCGTTGGCTCCGGCAACTCCGTGAACGCGACCACGTTTTGCCAAACTTGTTCTGGCGTCGCGTCCACTCCGACTGTGGTTCGCACGGCCAGCAGCGGGGCGTGTTCCTTCAACGCCACATCCGCTCCCATCAATACCGGCATGATGACCGCCAGCAACACCGTGCTGGAAATCGCGCCGGGAACCTTCCATCGCATCCGAATCAATGCCCAGCCAATCGTTCCGCCGAGCCACGCCAGCGGGCAAGCCAGCGGCGCTGCCATGATCAAACAGATGATTCCCTCCATCGCCGCCAACACGCACACGATACCGGTCACGAGGGACGCAGCCGTGGCCACGGCGAAACACGGCCAATACTCGCGTGGCGACGGCCATCCATAGATCAACACCGCCACCAACCCCTGCACGAACGGGGTCGCCACGAACAACGCCCATCCATACGACTTCAGCCATAGCGTCGCTGCCGCCACCATTCCGAAACCAAGCAGTCCCGCCACCGTTGTCGCGATCCAAAACCAAGTTCGATTGCGCATTTCCAATCTCCTGTTGATTCAAAACGTCAGCATCCGCGTCAGCGTTTGCCTGCCGTTCCTGGCCGGCTCACGTCCCGCCAATGTCCAACCCAGCAATCCACCACAGGCAAATCCCAGTCCGTTGATCGGACCGTGCGATCGCGCCATTTCCGGTATCGTCAACCACCATGTCTCCGTGAACTCACCGATCCCAAACAGACCGGCCAGGATCATGCCGACTGTGATCGAAGCCGCCGCGCCGCCCACCAAGCAGCGCGCCGGTAGGTTTGTCAACTTCTTCAACGCACCGGCTGTGAGACCAGCGAGAACCAAGAGCGCACCGGAAAGCGTCAACACCGCCGCCAGCTTGAGCATCGGTGAAAAAATGAACCCCAATGCAATCAAGGGCGACGAACCGACAATGGCCCACGCTAGGACACGAAACAGCCGGGAATGTTTTGTCAGTCGTCCAACCTGACCGGTGAAGACCGGCGCGGCGAATGTCGTGAAATGAAAATGCACAGCCACCAGCAAAACGAGTGGTTCCGTGAATCCAAGCGGATTCGCGCCGAATCGAGATTGCAGCAATCCGAACGCGCCGACCGGCAAAGTAAGCAAAGCCGCCGATTCACACAGCCGCACCGGCTCAAACGAGAATCGCTTCCATCCGTCCCACGCGGCGAGCAAGGTCACCGCCAACCATGGCACACACAACAGCAAGGGAAGGGGACCGGGTGAAAACGCAAACGAAATGGCGGCTAACAATGCTCCCGTCAACTGCAACCAAGCCTTGCCGGTC
>CAZEQV010000476.1:0-1820 GCA_964514435.1 uncultured Verrucomicrobiota bacterium | reverse complement strand
CTCCTGAAAACGTGGTGCGGTGGGGATGTGGATGCGGCTGGAGGACACCTTCGAGCGCGTGCAGGTGTTCGTGACCGGCAGGGTGATGGGCATGGGGCGCCGCGTGAAAGTCACCAGCCATGGCGTGTTCGATCCAATGGATCCATTCCGGTATCCCTTGACCCACCCGGCACGATACTTGGATCACGGGCGCGTACGCGTTGAGCTTGCGAAAGTCGGCGAGGAACTTTTCGTAGTCGAAGTCGGTGTACGGCAGCAGATCAATCTTGTTGAGCACGAGCGCGGCAATCTCGTGGAACAAGAGCGGATACTTGCCGGGCTTGTCGTGTCCCTCGGTGACGCTGAGGATGCCGACCTTGGCGGTTTCGCCGAGGTCAAACTCGGCCGGACAGGCGATGTTGCCCACATTTTCAATGAACAGCAGTTGCAGGCCGGTCAGGTCGAGCTCGCCGAGACCGCGTTCGATGAGGGGCGCCTCCAGGTGGCACGCGCCGCCGGTCACGAGTTGGACGACCGGCACGTTGAGTTTCTCGATGCGCTCGGCGTCACGGGTGCCGGCAATGTCACCTTCGAGCACGGCCACCCGGTAATGTGCTTTCACCGCCTCGATGGTGCGTTCCAAGAGCGAGGTCTTACCGGCACCGGGTGAGCTGATGAGATTGAGCGCAGTGATTTTCCGGGCTTCGAGTTGCTGGCGAATCCTGCCGGCGATCTGGTCATTGGCTTCGAGGACGTTTCTCAGGACTTTGATGTTCATACCGTACCGAGAAACCATTTAGCACTGCAGGTGCCACAGGAATTGACAGTTTGACAACCCCTTGCGGAGTAGATGGTTGCATAATGTATCCGACAGGATGTCCTGCTTCAAAACAACGACACTGTGTCACGGAAGCCAATGACATCCGACACAGTGTCAGCAGACGTATCAAACCTTGCCGGGCGTGGGCTTGTCCTGTTTCTCCATCAGTTTTCGCAGCCGATGAAGAGCGATGTTCTGGATTTGACGGACGCGCTCGCGGGTGACTTTGAACTTCTTGCCAACCTCTTCGAGAGTTTTGGGACGGTTGCCATCGAGTCCGAAACGCAAGGTGAGAATCTCTGCCTCGCGCGGATCAAGTTCTTGGACGAGATCCCGGACGTCTTCGCGGAGATTTTTGTCGCGCAGCATTTCAAATGGATTGGCTGTGGATTCGTCACCGACAATCTCGGCAAACTCCGTGGCGTCATCGTCACCGATGGGCGCGTCGAGGCTGGCCGGTCGGATACTGATGGTGCGAAGCTGGGCCACACGCGCCGGCGTCATTCCCATTTCCGCGGCCAACTCGGCATCGGAGGGTTCGCGCCCAAGTTTCTCGGACATCTTGGTGGCCACGCGCCGCATCTTGCTGATCTTGTCCACAAGATGAACCGGCAAGCGAATGGTTTTGGCCTGGTTGGCAAGGGCGCGTTTGATGGATTGTTTGATCCACCAAGCGGCGTAGGTGGAAAGTTTCCCGCCCTTCTTGGGGTCGAATCGTTCGACCGCCTTCAGCACGCCGTGCGTCGCCGCCTCGGTGACCTCGTTGCGATAGAGGCTGGATTTCCTGGCGACGCGCAGCGGGAAACGCGCCTCCGCCCAGATCGGCCCGGCGTCCATCTCGGCCTCGGCCTGCAACACGGTGACGCCCCACTCCGGCCACTGCTCCTGGATCGCCCAGTCGAGCGCCGACGGGCCGCGGTCGCCGACGATGCCGGGATGCACGATCAGGCAGGTGTGATTCTTCCAGATCGATTGCGGAATCGCGCGGCGCAGATAGGGCGCCACGATCAGGTCGGGCCGG
>CAZEQV010000475.1:0-1827 GCA_964514435.1 uncultured Verrucomicrobiota bacterium | reverse complement strand
CCGAGCAGATCAACGAGCCGTTTCTGCGCGGCGCGTTCGCGACGGTCGCGACATGGGTTTATGACAACTGCGGCGTGGAGATTCCGCCCGACACGATTTCCTTCGAGGTCTATGTCAATCCCCGCGGCAAGCAGGCCGTGCAGGGCAAGGCGGGCTACCGCGGACCGCTCCAACGGCGCGGCAGCGTTTCGAGAATCAAGTTGGATTTGACCAGCGACGAACGAGTGGTTCTCGACCCGGTGCAGCGCGAAGTCCACCACCCGTATTCCGACAAGCCGGAGCCGGGCATCCAGGCGTTGTGTTATTGCTACGAGGAACTGTTTGCCGAGAAGGTGCGGGCGCTTGCGGAGCGGTTGCGGCCGCGCGATCTCTACGATGTCGTCCACTTTTGCCGGCACGATGAAATCCCGTGCGACCGCGCGCTGGTCATGAAAACGTTGAAGGAGAAATGCGCTTTCAAGGGAATCCCCGTCCCGACCGTCGCGGCATTGGGGGCGCGGCCTGAGCGCACCGAACTTGAAGCTGAATGGGGCAACATGCTGGCGCACCAACTTCCACACCTTCCACCCTTCGCGCACTTCATCGCGGAGTTGCCGAAGGTCTTCGACTGGCTGTTCAGTGTCGTCGCGAAGGCGGTGGCTCCTGCTTATCCAGTCGGGGGGGGCGTGGATACGGCGTGGCGGCCTCCGGCAAACGTAATGACATGGGGCCTGCAAGCCCCGTTGGAAATCATCCGGTTCGCCGCTGCAAACCGTTTGTGCGTTGATCTGGCTTACGAGGGGTCGCGCTGTTTGATCGAGCCGTATTCGCTGCGCCGGACCAAGGATGGCAACGTCATACTCTATGCGGTCCGCCACCAGAACGGACAGCCGCGGTCTTATCGCGTTGACAGGATCCAGGGGGCTGAGGCGACTGACACTTCATTTGTGCCGCGTTACACGATTGAACTGACAGCGACAAATCCGGTGGCCATTCCACCGACGGCAAGCAGGTTGGCTGACGTTTTTGGTTCGACGGTTGCGGCGCCTCGTCGCCGTTCTTCCTTTGGCACGCCATTCACTGGTCCGAAGTATGTCATTGAATGCACCGCCTGCGGCAAACGGTTTACCAGGCAAAGTCACGACACCCGCCTGAACGCTCACAAAAACAAATCGGGATATGATTGTTACGGCAGGACTGGCTTTCTGGTAGATACAAAATACTAAGCGTCGCATGAGCACACCCACCGCCCTCGTTCAGAAGCTTTGGAACTACTGCAACATCCTGCGGGATGACGGCCTGTCCTATGGCGACTACGTCGAGCAGTTGACGTTTCTGCTGTTCCTCAAGATGGCCGATGAGCAGAGCCGGCCGCCGTTCAACAAGCCGACGGCGGTGCCGAAAGGCAACGACTGGGCGAGTCTGCTGGCCAGGGACGGCGATGAGTTGGAGACGCATTACCGGCATGTGCTCGAATCGCTCGGCAAACGGCCCGGCATGTTGGGCGTCATCTTCCGCAAGGCACAGAACAAGATCCAAGACCCGGCCAAGTTGCGGCGGCTGATCGTGGACCTGATTGACAAGGAGCAGTGGTCGAGCCTCTCCGCCGATGTGAAGGGCGACGCCTACGAGGGCCTCCTGCAAAAGAACGCCGAGGACGTGAAGGGCGGCGCGGGCCAATACTTCACGCCCCGTCCGCTGATCTCGGCGGTGGTGGAAGTGATGACACCCCGGCCCGGCCAAACGATGTGCGATCCCGCCGGTGGCACGGGCGGCTTTGTGCTGGCCACGCACGACTACATCGCCAGCCAGTTCTACGGCGGGGCCTATTCCCGCAAACGCGCCGAA
>CAZEQV010000474.1:0-1846 GCA_964514435.1 uncultured Verrucomicrobiota bacterium | reverse complement strand
CCACCCGACCGGAAACCATGCTTGGCGACGAAGCCGTCGCGGTCAATCCCCACGACGAACGATACCGGGCGCTCGTGGGACGAAACTTGTTGCTCCCACTGAAGAACAAACGCATCCCCATCATCGCCGATGAAGCCGTGGATCCCCAGTTCGGCACCGGCTGCGTCAAGGTCACGCCCGCGCATGACGTGGCCGACTATGAAATGGCGTTGCGCCACAACCTGCCGTTCACCGTGGTCATCGGCCCCGACGGCGCCATGACCGACGAAGCCGGCGAACCGTTTGCCGGACTCGACCGGATGGAAGCGCGCCGCGCCGTCGTCAAAGAACTCGAAGAAGACGGCCTGCTGGCCAAGGTGGAAGCCTACCGGCACAACGTCGGATTCAGCGAACGGGCCGATGTTCCCATCGAACCGTATCTGAGCGAACAGTGGTTCCTGAAATACCCGCAAGTGGCGCGTTCCACATCCGCCGTCGAATCCGGCGAGATCAAGTTCCATCCCGAACGCTGGACGAAAACCTATACGCATTGGATGACCAACATCAAAGACTGGTGCATCAGCCGGCAGCTCTGGTGGGGCCATCGCGTCCCGGTCTGGTATTGCGGCGACGAGATCTACTGCGGCCTTGATGCGCCCAAGGGCGACGGCTGGCAACAGGACCCGGACGTTCTCGACACCTGGTTCAGTTCCTGGTTGTGGCCATTCGAAACAATGGACGAACCCACCCGAAAAAAGTTCTATCCCACCACCGACCTCGTGACGGGACCGGACATCATTTTCTTCTGGGTCGCCCGCATGATCATGGCCGGATACGAGTTCACCGGCCAGAAACCCTTCGGCAACGTGTACTTTACCGGCATCATCCGCGACGCCATCGGGCGGAAAATGTCCAAGTCGCTGGGCAACTCACCGGATCCGCTGGACTTGATCGCCAAGTACGGCGCCGACGGTCTGCGTTTCGGACTGATGCTGATCGCGCCGCAAGGCCAGGATATTTTGTTCGATGAAAAACGCTGCGAGGTTGGCCGCAACTTCATGAACAAGCTGTGGAACGCCGCCCGATTCATCCAGATGCAACGCGCCGCCCATCCTCCCGCGCGCGACCACAACGCCCACGACCTGAAAGTGCTGTTTGAACTCAACGAGGCCATCACCAAGGTCAGCAAAGGCCTCGATGAGTACCGGTTCAACGAGGCGGCCAAGGAACTCTACGACTTCGTCTGGGGAGATTTCTGTGACTGGTACATCGAAGCCAGCAAATCCTCGCCCAACATCACGGTCCTCGACACTGTGTTCCGTCACATCCTGCTGTTGCTCCATCCCTATGCGCCGTTCATCACCGAGGAACTTTGGAACGGCATGGGCTACGGCACCGGCACCATCCAGTTCGAACCGTGGCCGGTCACGTTGAACGTGCCAGCCGCCACGGCGGCACTGGCAGCCAAAGTGGATGAACTCTACGAGTTGATCGGCGCGGGACGCCAGTTGCGCAACGATTACACCATCGAACCCCGCAAGAAAGTGGATTTCGTCATCAAGCCTGCCGGCGACAGCACATTCTTGCGCGCCGAAATGGAAAGCCTCAAAATGTTCCTCGGCGCGGAGAGCCTTACCATTGACAGCCAGTTCACCCCTGCCGGGCTGACTCCAAGCCTCGTCACAAAGTCGGCCACGTTATTCATGGTTGGGGCGCTCGACGTGGAAGCCGAACGCCAGCGATTGCAGAAACAACTCGCCGATCTCGACAAACAACTGGCCGCGACCAGGGCGAAACTGGCCAACGAGAACTTTGTCCAACGCGCCGCTCCCGTGGCCGTCGAGCGCGAACGCCAGAAACAACGCTC
>CAZEQV010000473.1:0-1855 GCA_964514435.1 uncultured Verrucomicrobiota bacterium | reverse complement strand
TGTTGAGCAGCGGGAGATTGGCGGCAGTCAGCGTGTGCGTGCCCGGTCCAAACAAGTCGCAGACTTCGCCGCCCTTGAGGAACAACGCTTCCTGACTCTGGTTGACGATGAGTTGGCTGCCGAGTTTCAGTTCCTCGCTGGGAAACTTCCAGACGAGGATGTCGTCGGACGGCGCGTCGAATTTGATCCTGTCAATTAGTGCCACAGTTCAACTCCCAGCATTGAGGAAAACATTAACACAGGCGGAAAAGTTGAAAGAATAGGAAAGTATGGCATGGGAAAACCGGTGGTGTACTACAACTTTTGGGTGGCGCAAGCGTTTGTGCTTGCGCTGACGACCCCGACCCAAGTCTATCGGGGTGTGGTTATCGGGGCGCGGTGGAACCGCAAGTGCGTTGTTGTCGCGGCATCGACGCGGCAGAGAGCCCTGTGGCTATACACATCTACGGGAAAAGCCTCACGACAAATGAGCGTGAAGAGCGAGCCTGTGGCTGGGCAAGCAGAGACGCTTGCGCCACCGGAAAAAGTAGGAATCGGAAAGTCTGGCTCACTCCAAGGCACCTGCAGAAGCTGGCAATGCGGCCCAATTGTTTCCGTGCGTTGGGCGCGGTTGCCAACGGGAGGGTGGCCTGTTAGTGTCGCGGCGTTTTCATGAGCCAAACAACTCAACCTACGCATTTGCCGGGAGCCTACTCGTTTGATTCGGTCGAATCGTGCGTGGAAGACATTCGCCTCGGTCGCATGGTCATCATGACCGACGACGAGGACCGAGAGAACGAGGGCGACCTCGTCATGGCGGCGGAGATGGTGACGCCGGAGGCCGTCAATTTCATGACCAAACACGGCCGGGGATTGATTTGTGTGCCGTCCATCGAAGCGCGGCTGCGAGCCTTGGGCATCACGCGGATGGTGTTGCAGAACCGCGAGAGTTTTCAGACGGATTTCATGGTCAGCGTGGACGCGCGGAACGGTATCACGACCGGCATCAGCGCGTATGACCGCGCCAAGACGATTCGGATTCTGGCTGATCCCAAGGCGACGGCCAACGATGTGGTTTCGCCCGGTCACATTTTTCCCTTGCAGGCCAAGCAGGGCGGTGTGCTGCAACGCGCCGGTCACACCGAGGCTTCGGTGGACATGGCCAAGCTGGCCGGACTTAATCCAGTGGCGGTGATTTGTGAGATCCTCCACGAGGACGGCACGATGGCGAAGTTGCCGGACTTGTGGAAGTTGAAGGAGCAGTTTGGCCTGAAGATTTGCACGATCCGTGACCTGATTGAATATCGTCGGAGCCGCGAGAAGCTGGTGGAGAAGGAACAGGAAGTCGCCATGCCGACGGTTCACGGCGAGTTTCGCTTGCATCTCTACCGGTCGGTGATTGACGGGCAGCATCATGCGGCGTTGGTGATGGGAGAGGTGGCCGGCAAGCGTGATGTTCTGGTGCGCGTTCACAGCGAATGCTTGACCGGTGATGTGTTCGGCTCGCAGCGTTGTGATTGCGGGCTGCAACTTCACAACGCGTTGGGTCAGATCGCCAGCGAGGGTTGCGGGGTGCTCGTTTATATGCGGCAGGAAGGGCGCGGAATCGGATTCGCCAACAAGATTCACGCCTACGCTTTGCAGGAGAAGGGATTGGACACGGTGGAAGCCAACGAGAAGTTGGGATTCAAAGCGGACCTTCGCGAATACGGTTTGGGCGCCCAGATTCTCGTGGACCTCGGATTGCACAGCATTCGGCTGATGACGAACAATCCCAAGAAAGTCGTCGGACTCGAAGGTTTCGGACTTCAGATCACCGAGCAGATTCCCATTCGTTCCTTGCCGACGGCCCACAACATCCGCTATTTGGAAACGA
>CAZEQV010000472.1:0-1882 GCA_964514435.1 uncultured Verrucomicrobiota bacterium | reverse complement strand
ACCGCCAAGTCGCTGCCGATGAGGTAATCCATGAACATCAAGTCCACTTGGCCGAACACTGGCACGCCGTTGGTATCGGGCGTCACGTCCACCCGGTTATAGGCCATCAACAGCGCCCCGTTGGTCGCATACGCCGGGCTGAATGACCGTTCCAGTTGGTTCGTGTTGGTCAACAACCGCACCGGCTGACTCCACACGCCGAGCGTCGTGTCGTAGTTCAACAAGAACGGGTCCGGTCCCGTGCCGTCGGCGGCCAAATCCTCCCACACCATCGAAACCTGCCCGTTCGGTCCCGTCACCAGCTTGAAATCCTTCTGCGACGACGCCCCGCTGAGCGTCCCGGCCACCGTGGGACTGCCGAGATTCAAGTCCCCGGCATGAACCACGATGTTGCTGCCCTGATACCACGCCACCAACAGCGTCCCCGTGCTGTCATACACCGCCTGCGGCTTTGTGTCCTGTAAAGAATTCGTTGTCAACTGCGTGAACGCGCTCCACGCTGCCCCGTCAAACGTCGCGCCCCACAACTCCTGATCGTCTATCGTTGACTGGTCATCATCGCCGTCCACCGCCGCAAGGAACACCCCATTCGTGCCGTCAAACGCCGCCGTGCTCCACAACAGCATCGGCACGCCCGTCGCAATGTCCCCCGCGTCCAGCCAACTGCCCCCGTCCCAAAGCCGGGAATGGACCGTGTTCACTGCGTTGGTCGCGCCGAGCACGCTGTTGCTCGCGTTCCCAATCCACGTCAACAACGCTTTCCCATTCGCCCCCGCCGCCAACGACGGACTCCGGTCGAGATACGCATTGCTGGTCAAGTTGGTCGGTGACCAGAGACCGGTGATTGGGTCAAACTGCGCCACCGCAATCTCCAGCCCGGCCAGTGCATCGTCCAAAGTCGCGCCATTCGTCAACACGCCCGACTCATTTTGCCACGCCGCCACTGCCGTTCCATCCGCAAACACCTGCACCGACGGCGCAAAATCCGCCGTCGCTTCGTTCCACACCGAAGTCGGATTCGACCACGACGCGCCATTCCACCGCGACCAGATCAACTCCGTCCGGTTCTCCGCCGACCGTTCAGGGTTGTCCCAAGTCCAAAGCAACATCCGGTTTGTGCTGTTCGCCGAAAGCGACGGCTCAGAGTACGGATAGACGTTCGCTTGCATTGGCGTGACCGTCGAACTGTCCAGAGCGCCGAGAGCGCCCGAAGGTGACAGCCCCAACTTCACCTTACCCGCCGCAAACTCGGCATACGACTTCTTGAGATAATCACGGGGCATCAGCGTGAAGCGGGAACTGATAGGACGCTTGAAGTTTTCCAGTTCCGCTTCGGTCATAGAAGCCTGCTGTCCGCTGGCGATGGCCGACCAAGAGCGTTCTAAAGACACTTCGTCATGCCAAAAGAAAATGATATAACGAATGCCACCGTGCAGCTTGATACCCCAATCCTTCAGCACAGGTTCTGCTGGCCACTGGAAACGCCAATAAGGCCCGCCACCAATAAACACCTCCACATCCGTGATTCCATCCAATCCGAGTCCGAGTGATCCTTCCAAATCTATCCCACCGGGAAACTCCCCATTTGGTTTCAAGCCGTCCACCGCATTGTAGATGATGTGAAATTCCGCAGCTTGATCCAACGACACGCTCCATTTCCCATAGACCGGCGGCAAGTGCCAAAAGTAAAACGGTGGCGAATCCCAATCCAGCTTCACACCAAAGCCGGCGAAACCACCTATTTCCCAATTGCTGTTTCTGATCTTGCCTTCCAAGCCCCCGATGAACCTCGGCTTAACCCCAAATCCCAGCATGTTCCAATCTGGGCTGCTGCCTGAAAGCGTCAGTTTTGCTTCCCATGTTCCATCCAAACTGATCTCGC
>CAZEQV010000471.1:0-1897 GCA_964514435.1 uncultured Verrucomicrobiota bacterium | reverse complement strand
TTCGTCGGCCAGGTATTCGATGGCGCGAGGGTGGCTGATGATGGTGTCATCGCGGAAGTCGTCAACAGGTTCAAAGAAGCCCCGCCCCATCAGTTCCGACCAGACTCGATTGACGGCGGCGCGGGAGAAGTACCGGTTGCCGGGATGGGTGATCTGTTCGGCCAAGATCAGTCGGGTCCGACCGGGCTGCCGCCATTTTTCTGACTGAGCGATTGCGGAGGCTTCGAGATCGTCATCGGGGGCCAGGGGCGACCGTTGCGAGTGGGAGGCGCGCAGGCTCCGTGAGGCGATGGTTTCGATTTCGTCTTGGAAAGTTTTGTCGGCGGCCCGTTTCTCCGAACGGGCCAACTGCTGGTGGCGGCTGGCCTCGAATCGAGCCAGGAGTTCATCGGGGCTTTCGGTTGGAAACGGGAAGACCGGTTTCACGGGTTGACGGGAGCGTTCGTTGGATTTGCCTTCCGGCGGCCAGCGAACGGACATCCGGTCGGCTTCGGTGACGTAGAGGGGGTTGCCGAGTTCGTCCACGACGCGTTTGGCTCTGCCGAACCAGCCGGCAAACTCGTAGAACTGTTTCTGGCTCCATTTGTCGAACGGATGATCGTGGCATTGGGCGCAGGAAAGTTGAACGCCCAGGAAAGACTGCGAACTGGCGCCGGCCAGGTCCATGGCATCGGCGTTGCGCGCCATGATGTAGCCGACGGCCGGTGTGGTTTTCGGCGAGCCGCTGGACGAAATGAGTGCGCGAGCCATTTCATCGTAGGGCGTGCCGGTGGCGAGGCATTGGCGGATGTAGGCCAGCAACGGTTTGCCGCCGGGCGCGGTCGTGCGAATCTGCAACAGATCGCTGAAATAGGCTGTCCAGCGGTCGGCGAAGCGGGGATGAACGAGCAGCTTTTCGACGAACACTTGGCGGCGAGTCTTAGCCGGCAGGGCGAGGTAATCGGCAATTTCGTCATGAGTGGGGATGCGTCCGATGAGGTCCACGGTGACTTTGCGGTGAAAGGCGAGGTCATCAATCAACGGGCCGGGGACGATGCCTGTGCGGCTGGCGTTGTCTTCTTTGATGAGCGCGTCCAACTGGGCGGAGGAAGACGGTTGGAGTTTGCGGCCGGTATTGTAGCGGATGTGGCCGTTGCCGGTGGGGGCGTTGGTGCCGTACGCTTTGGAGGAGCGTTCCATCAGGCCGATGCCGTCCGGCCAATGCAGTCCGCGGTCAATCCACAGTGTCAGTGTTTCAATTTGCTGCGGAGTGAGCCGGTCGCCTTGGCGGGGCATCATTTCTTCATCGTCGGCGGGCAGCAAAACGCGTTCGATTAACAAGCTCTGTTTGGCGTCACCGGCCACGGCCACGGGGCCGGATGTTCCGCCTTTGAGGAAAGCCTCCTTGGAATGCATCTGAAGACCGCCGCTGGACTTGGCTTCACCATGGCAGCGGAGGCAGGAGGATTCGAGTATGGGACGGACATCGTCGAGGAAGGTGACTGGCCGCTGTTGTTGGGTCGAAACGATGGATGTGGCCAAGAATACGGATGTTCCCACCCACGAGAGAAACGCGGTGATGGTTGCGCCGCCTGTCATGACGGCAATCTATCAGACTCGACCAACTTGGCAATTCACATCTTGCGGGGAATTGGTACTGCCCCCGTAGAAGGATTTTGTTGGTGAAGAAAGCTGGTAGCGCATCAAACACGAGTTGCCCTTGCCCCGCCGGTCCAGCGACGCGGCATCACCGGCCACTCCGTCAGAATTGTGACTGACAAAAGTGTTTTTCATGATGGCTTCTTCAGTCCCCATCTGTTCATGCGGGAGAGGAGGGTGGTGGGCTTGACGCCCATCAGTTCGGGGGGCACCGCAAGTTTTGTAGGGCGGGCACGCCTGTCGTTTAGGCTGCCCGCCG
>CAZEQV010000470.1:0-1902 GCA_964514435.1 uncultured Verrucomicrobiota bacterium | reverse complement strand
GAAAGCAGGTGCGCCAGGCCGATGCTGTTGCAACCCTGAAATCAACCGCACACGCATGGTTCAATACACACCGACAGGCCGTTTCGTTGGGCGCTCCCAGCTTGGACCTGGCCGCCGTCAATGGTCACTACACCACCATCTTGAACTCAACGGCGAAGCACGCCGCAAAACAAACGTATTTAGACGCCCTCAAAGACGCCAAGGCTGCGCTTGTCACTTTACGCACCGCAGCGCTGGTCGCACCTGTATCGCTGAACGCAGCCAATACGGACGACCTTGCCCCCGACTTCTCTCCGCTCGCAGGGAACCAGGAAATGCGCGATATCCTGACACGACGATGGCACGAGTGCTGTAAATGTGTCAGGGCGGATGCGCATCTGGCGGCGATTGTGATGATGGGCGGCCTGCTGGAGGCGCTTTTCGTCGCTCGCGCCAACAAGATGCCCGACAAGAAGTCGCTCATCAACGCCACGGCAGCGCCAAAGGAAAAGGCGACCGGCAAGACAATGAACTACCAGGATTGGATGCTGGATTCATATATCAAGGTAGCTCACGAACTCAAGTGGATCACCGAATCTGCGAAGGACGTAGCCGACGTGCTTAAAGAATATCGCAACTATGTCCATCCTGAGAAGGAACGGCGACACGGCGTGGTCTTGGCGCTCAACGACTCGACAATGTTCTGGCAAGTGACCAAAGCGCTGGCACGGCAACTTCTCTTGAGCGCTTCACCGGCAAATCCATAGGATCATTGACACATGGCCGACATCAACCTGACCCAAGCCGAAGTGGACGCGCTCTTCGCCATGCCCAAGGCGCGGGTGTCAGTTCGTTAAACTGGCCGTGCCCAAAGTGCCGCCAAAAGGCGGTTGACGGCGTGGAAGCTGATGCCGACGTTGATCTCCATCCCGGACGTGAATCTGAACCGTGGCCTTTGCGGGGGCATCGACGGTCTAGTGGGGGCGATCGCGCCGGCGTGGAGTCTGGCGGATGAACTAGTATTCGACTTCCGGGGGTGTACGTTCATCAGCGCCCACGGCGTGGCCGTGCTGGTGACGCTCAAGCTCCAGCGCGACCGGATGGGCTGGCCGACGAGGATCAATTGGGACACGCTGCGGCCGGCGGTCGCCAAACAGTTCGGGCGGTGGAAGGTGTCACCGCTGTTCGGGGGCCAGGAGCATCCGTGGATCGACAACGCCATTCCACTGCTGCATCTGCCGGGGCGCGCCCCGGCGGCGATGGGCGGGTACGTCCAGCAACAGATTATTGGGCATCCAGACATGCTTTCGATGACCACGGGATTGGCGAGGGTCACGGCGTCGGCATTCTGCGAGGTGTTCGGCAACATCTTCCGTCACGCCGAGTCCGCCGTCGGGGGGATTGCCATCGGTCAGGTGTACCCCAACGTCAAGGAGTTCCAGGTCTGCATCTGTGACGGCGGCGTGGGGCTGGTGGAACGGGTGCAACGGGCGGGGTTCGGCAGGGAGAGCGCGCCGGCGGCGATCCATTGGGCCATGCAGGAGGGCCACTCGACCGCGCCAGGGGGCCAACCGGGCGGGCTGGGTTTGTTCTGGCTGCGGCGAATTGTTCAAGCCAACGGCGGCAATTTCCGAACTTATGCTAATGGCGGGTTCTACAGCGAATACGCCGGCAGACCCTATGGGGCGGCCATGACGGCGCGGCTGCCGGGGACGCTCATCGAGATTCGCCTGAAGGTCAGGGATGACGTGACCTACACGGTGGTGTAAGATTTCCAGAGAGAACGGGCCATGAACATCGAACTTATCAAGCTCTGCGGCCCCTACTGCGTGGACCCCGACGATGGTGTGACTGTGGCGGCGCAGGTGACGAACGCGCTGAAGCAGGGGGAGTCGGTCTGCCTGGACTTCACCGGAGTGAGCA
>CAZEQV010000469.1:0-1923 GCA_964514435.1 uncultured Verrucomicrobiota bacterium | reverse complement strand
TTCGTCTGGAAGTGCATATTGATACCGACGAGGGCAACGCCTGCAATTTGCAGCCGGATTCGCCCGTGGAACTTTTGAAGTGAACCATCCAACCCCAAACAGGAGAAAAACATGAGCGAAGCAATCGGAATGGTGGAGACCAAGGGATACGTTGGCAGCGTGGAAGCCAGCGATGCCATGGTCAAAGCAGCAAACGTCAGCCTCGTCCGCACGATCCCCATCGGCGGCGGCCTCATCACCGTGCTGGCCAAGGGCGATGTCGGCAGCGTCAAAGCCGCCGTGGATGCCGGTTCAAAAGCGGCAGCAAAAGTGGGCGAACTCATCAGTTCCCACATCATTGCCCGCCCGCACGAAGACCTGATGAAAACCTTCCTGAAGTAACACGAGGAGAATACGACCATGTCACAACAAGCAATCGGAATGATCGAAACCAAAGGCATGTGCGCGTTGCTCGAAGCCTGCGACGCCGCCCTCAAAGCCGCCAACGTCACCCTCGTCGGCTGGGAAAAAATCGGTAGCGGCTATGTCACCGGATTCTTCCGTGGCGATGTCGCCGCCGTCAAAGCCGCCACCGATGCCGGTGCCGCCGCCGCCTCGCAAGTCGGCGAAGTCATCAGCGTCCACGTCATCCCGCGTCCGCACGACGAACTGTCCGGACTCGGCAAATGGCTGCAGAACGGCTGACCCAACGCTGAACCGCGCGGATGAAAATCCTCGTCGCCAACATTGGCTCCACGTCGTTGAAGTACCGGCTGTACCGCTTCACCGGCCAACAGGAGCAGATGCTCGCCAAGGGCGGTCACGAACGCGTGACCGACTACGGCACGGCGATAGATTCGTGCCTGCGCGAACTCAAGGATGCCGGCCACCTGATCGGAGCCGACGCTATTGACGCAGTCGGATTCAAAACGGTCATCGCCCGCGACCTCACCGGCTGCGTTCGGCTTGACGAGAAGGCGCTCGCGGCGATGGAAGCGTACAATGGCATCGCACCGGCCCACAATCCGCCCTACATCGCCGGTATCCGCACGTTCGCCCGGAAACTTCCCGGCACCCCGATGGTGGGATTGTTTGAGACAGCCTTTTACCAGTGGGCGCCTGAAGCGGGCCAACGCTACGCCGTGCCGGAGACGTGGCACCAAGCCGGTGTGCGACGCTGGGGATTTCACGGGGCCAGCCACAAATACATCGCCGAACGTTCCGCTGAACTGCTGGAACGCCCCGATGTCGCGGAGCGCGCCCGGCAACTTTACGTCAACGGCGGAACCAGCCCGGTACGCTCGCCCGAACTTCGCGTCATCTCCTGTCATCTCGGGGGCAGTTCCTCTATCGCCGGCATCCGCAACGGCGTGGCCATCGGCAACAGCCTTGGCATGAGTCCGCAGTCCGGTGTGCCGCACAACAACCGCGTGGGCGACCTCGATTCGATGGCCATTCCGCTCATGATGCGCCATCACGGGTTGACGCTTGACGAAGCGGAACGTCAGCTCTGCAAGGAGGCCGGGCTGAAAGGATTGTCCGGCGGCATCAACGATGTGCGCGATCTTCGGCAAGCCGCCGTCGCCGGCAACCTGCGCGCCCGGCTGGCGCTCGACGTGATGATCCATTCCATTCGTCATTGGATCGGGGCGTTCCATCTCGAACTCAACGGGACTGACGCGCTGGTGTTCACGGCCGGCATCGGTGAGAACGAGGATCATGTTCGCGAAGCGGTGTGCGCGAACCTTGACCGGTTGGGAATCAAGCTTGATCCCGCCGCCAACGCCGCCGCCAAACGCGCCGAAGCCGTCATCAGCGCCAAGGATTCAGCCGTGAACGTGCTCGTTATCCCGGCCAATGAGGAATTGGTCGTTGCCCGGGAAGTGAAACGTCATTTGGAAACACAACAATCGCAGTCAACATAAACGAAAGGAATCAACCATG
>CAZEQV010000468.1:0-1926 GCA_964514435.1 uncultured Verrucomicrobiota bacterium | reverse complement strand
GGATCCAGACATCGCCCACTCGTTTGAAGCTCGTAATTCCGTACCGTTTGACGAGCTGATCGTCGGTGTTGAACGCCTCGGCCCGCAGCAGTCCGGCGTACTCTTCATCAATCCACATTTTGACGCGCGCAAACGGTTCGTTGTCGGCTTTGGCCTCGATAAGCAGACAATCGCGCCCCGTGCGGCGTTCCTTGCCCAGGCAGGTCACGCGCTCCCATTGCAGGAAAGGCAGCGCCAGGTCGTAGGGCGTGAATTCCGCTCCGAACAGCTTTTGGAGGCGGTCGGGTCCGGTCAGTTCGCCCTTATTCGTCATGTAATAGGTGGCCGGCCCGCGTACCGGCTGGATCACCAGCAGCGACGATTGCGTACCGGACTGGTAAACAGTTCGCGTGTCTTGTGGTGTGTTCTTCATCAAGATGCTGACGATGGACGGCTGGGCGCGGCCGACGAACAGGCGCGCTTTGAAGGCGAAATCTTTTTCCGCCCGGTTGCCGCGGACACGTTCCATGACGACTTGCGCTGAAATGTTCGTGTCGGCGGGCTGCGCCGCCGCGCCCGGCAGGATAGTCAGCAGCCACAACAGCGTGCCGGTGACATCAGATCGAAGGCGATTCGTCACGTGAGGAGACAATTTTGTTTTCATCGTCCAGAATGACGATGCGGGCTTTGTGGTCCTTCCATTCATTCTCCGGCAACACGGCGTAGGTGAGAATGATGATCTTGTCGCCGACGCTGGCGTGCCGGGCGGCGGCGCCGTTGAGTGAGATTTCACCGTCCTTTTTGGAATGAATCACATACGTTTCCAGCCGGCCGCCTGTCGAGACGTTCAAGACGGAAACTTTTTCCAGCGGCAGGATGCCGGTGGCCTGGAGCAAATCTTCGCCCAGGCCGCAACTGCCTTCGTAATGAAGATCGCATTGCGTGACGCGGCCACCGTGGAGTTTGGCCGAGAGTAATTGTCTCATTCTCATTGGGGCGCGGATACTAGGCGGGTTGCCGGCAATAATCAAGACACGGTCGCGGTTCAGATGTTTCAACGGCGGGGTGATTTGTTTTTCTTGGAGCCTGGCGTCGGGGCTGGTATCGAATGGGGGAACGTTATCGGGAGGAATCGAAATGCTCAATGTGCGATATGACTGTAATAATCTGATGGCCGACCGGGTCGGTGACCACGGGATCACGGATGCGGAATTGAAAGCGGTGGGCCCCAAGGTGGCTGCGGCGGCGGATGCCGTGGAGAAAGCCGCGTTGGGGTGGCGAAAGTTGCCGTATGAGACCGAACTGGCGGACAAGATTGCGGTGATGGCCAGTGAGATCCGGGAACGTTGCGAGAACTTCGTGGTGGTGGGCATCGGCGGATCGGCCTTGGGCAACATCGCGTTGCATTCCGCGCTGAATCATCCGGAGTACAACACCATCGTTCGTCCGCCCCGGCGCGGGCCGCGGTTGTTCGTGCCGGATAATGTGGATCCCGACCGGATCGCGGGTCTGTTGGACGCGCTCGATCTGGATGACACGGTGTTCAACGTGATCACGAAGTCGGGGGGCACGGCGGAGACGATGAGCGAGTTTCTTGTTTTCCGGGATGCTGTGATTCGCAAGGTGGGCGAGGGGAGACACGTGGAGCACATCGTCATCACAACCGACCCGTCCAAGGGAGAGTTGCGCGAGATCGTGAACAAACTCGGATATGCGTCATTACCCATCCCGTCGGACGTGGGCGGAAGGTTCTCGGTGTTGAGCGCGGTAGGACTGCTGAGCGCGGCGGTGACGGGGATTGACATTCATGCGTTGCTCAAGGGAGCGGCGGAGATGGACGCCTTGTGCCAGAAATCGAAGAAGCTTTGGGAAAACCCCGCGCTGACCGGCGCGGCGTTGCATTACTTGATGGACAAGGCCAAGGGCAAGAACATCCAAGTGATGATG
>CAZEQV010000467.1:0-1931 GCA_964514435.1 uncultured Verrucomicrobiota bacterium | reverse complement strand
CGCTATATAAACGCAACTCTGCCCACCCCTCAACATAATCTTGCGGCCGACGAAGCGCTGCTGGACGTCTGCGAGCGAACCGGCGCGGACGACATCATCCGCTTTTGGGAATCATCCTCCCGGTTTGTCGTCCTCGGATATTCCAACAAAATCGCCACCGAAGCGAACCTTGAAGCCTGCCGGCTCGCAAACGTGCCGGTCCTGCGCCGTTGCAGCGGCGGCGGCGCGGTCGTGCAAGGGCCGGGATGCTTGAACTACTCGCTGGTGCTGAGGATACCGGAGTCCGGTCCGTTGACGCGGGTGACGGACACCAACCATTTCATCATGCATCGTCACGCTGACATTTTCGCCAGGCTCACCGGCCGCCCCGTCACCGTTCAAGGCCACAGCGACCTCGTCATGGGCGAGCGCAAATTTTCCGGCAACGCCCAACGCCGAAAACGCCGGTATCTGATGTTTCACGGTTGCTTTCTGTTGAATCTGGACCTGGAACTGGTCGAACGTCTTTTGCCCATGCCGTCCCGGCAACCTGACTACCGGCAATCGCGCGCGCACCGGGATTTCCTCGTGAACATAAATCTGCCCTCCGAATCCGTCATTGCCGCTCTCCGTGATGGCTGGCGAGCTGACACGAAGGAACCGCTGCTGCCACTGGAACTGACCGAAACATTGGTCCAAAGCCGGTACGCCCGGCACGATTGGATTCATCGGGCGTAATGCACGCGCACCGGAATACTCATCACGGCGCAAATTGCCCTTGCCGGCCAGAGTGATGCATTCGATGCTTCAATCGCAGCCAGACCGCTTACAAAAGGTTGCCCCATCGTGAAAAAGACGCTCCGCTTGTCTCAAAGCCGCCGGTGTCGTGGCGGCTGTTTGTACCGATGTAACAAGGTCGCAAGCCGGGGACAAAATGGTGCTGGAATCGTCGAGCTATTGCGACCTTTGTGACAGTTGTCGGAATGATCGTTCCGATTTGTGCAACAAGGCGCCACACTTTTGGAGCGAACCGGCAATGACGACACGATGCGACCGGCGGTTGAATTGTTTTGGCGATGAAATGAAGAGACTGATTTTCATCTGCCTGTTCATCTCGCAGGCGACCCTATTCTCCACATCGGCATGGGAGGCGGCTCGATCACCAATGTTCTCGGTTTGGATTGGCCTTGGGAATTGGTGCATTGGAATACCAACCTCACCGGCCCAGTCTCGGTGCGAATCGGCAACGAATTGCGACCGGCCCAATCGGACGGATCGAACGTCTGGTTCATCGCCACCGTCTCCGGCAAGGAACCGACTTCGTTCCAGTTCGAGGCGGTCGCCACGCCATCGCCGTTGTCCCTGCGTGACGGGGTGATTGCCAACGGAATCTATGAGTACCGGCTTGATGGCGGCTTCCGCGTGGCCGGGGATCATGAATGGTACGGGAAAAGTTGGTGGGACAACGATCCCGTCAAGATTGAATCAGTCGTGCTGGCCAACGGCCCCGTGTTCATCAGCATCAGGCAAACTCACGCCGTCGGATATGAGCGCACGTTGCGATTCGTTGCCGGTGACCCCTGGATTGATGTAGCGGAGATATACGACACAGCCACGCCCGTGAAGTATGTGATCGGATTGAAGGAGGGTTTGCGGCCGGACACGGTTTTCTGGGTGCCGTGGTTTGGACATGGAGGGTTCCTCCCGATCGGGAAAATGCTGACGTATCCGATGCGGCCCCAGGAAAAACAAGGCGCGCGGCCTTTCGTGACGTTGCTGTCGCGTTGGAACCAGGCACCGGGAGGGGGGATGGATTTCTTCGTCACACGATCGGAATCGAACGCACCGGCGGTGGGTGTGATTGCCACCTGCCCGGCCAAGTGGCGCGACCCGTATAATCAAGCCATTCGCTGCTACGCGGAGAACGGCGACTCGGCACGCGTTGAGTTTCC
>CAZEQV010000466.1:0-1939 GCA_964514435.1 uncultured Verrucomicrobiota bacterium | reverse complement strand
GCGCGTTTCTCAAGCCATTCGTATTCGACAGTGGTAAGAATGCCGGTCAACCGCGCCGGTATGACCTGAAAATAGTGACTTTCGACATCGGTCAACTGGCTGGCGCGAATATCGGCGGCGAATCGCCCGTTTAAGACCACCACATCACCGGTGCTCAACTGACGCGTTGCGGTCTTGTGCAGAAGATACCCATCGCCGCTGGAGATGCGCAGGAACAACCAGCCGTCGTACTCCGGCCGCCATTCGCGACCGGCAGCGATGCGCTTTTGTGCCAGTACGAGATGCGCATTGTGAATCATGGCAGCCAATTATTGGCGAGCCACTTGACGGTTGGTTGATGAAACGGTGACGCGATGGTGACAAACCTGTAACAAACCATCCCCGCTGCCGCCTGGTGAAACCCCTGATTTTATTGGCTGGTATTGTTACCTTTCCGTGACAGTCAGGAATAATCTGGCTCGCGCAGCGCGATTCACCCAGCCGGTTGCGCATCCGATGCAGGGCTTCGGCGTGTCTAAAAACTGAAGTCTGATGTCTGAAAACCGCGCGAGGCAACGCAGCGCGGCCTCTAGGATTGCCAGAATCAATCAACCAATCACGCAAAGGAGAATCCCAATGAAGTTCAAGATGCAAACAATCTTCGCCTTGGCCGCCAGTGTTTTGCTGGCCGCCGGGCCAGCCTACGCGGTGGTGTCGTTAAACATCGGCGCGGGCCGACTCTACAAGGCCGACGGAACAACATGGGCCAATGGCACGGCGGTATATTTGGTGGACGCTGACGGCGATGGTTTTGGCGATCTGACCACCGCGACCAATTCTTTCAAGGCTGATCCAGATGACATCATTCTGGGCAAGGTTCCGGTCATTGACGGCATCGTCAACGACGCGCTGCCGGATTTTGAACTGGTGGGCCAGTTGGGCGTGGGCGACAAGATTCTGTTGATCTGGTACCCGGATCTTCCCTTCGCGAACGACCTGACCGGGCCGGGACAGGCGCGGTCATTCGGAACCTTTCGTTCCGATGCGGCGCTCGCGTTCAGTGACATCGGCTTCGTGATCCCCAATGACGGCATCTGGGGTTTGTACGCCTTCACACAGGACCTCGGCGGTGATCTTCCCGACAACACCTTCATTGCCAACCAAGTCACGCAAGGCCAGGCGGCCAATCAACCGCCCGTCGCGTCCTGCCGCAACGTGCAGGTGGCGGCCAACGGCTCCTGCCAGGCCTCCGTGACGGCGGCGCAAGTGGACAATGGATCCTCTGATCCCGACAATGACCCGATCACGCTCACGCTTTCGCCGGCCGGTCCCTTTGGACTGGGCAACACCACGGTCACGTTGACCGTGGCGGACAACAAGGGCGGCACCAACACCTGCAGCGCGACGATCACGGTGTTTGACGACACGGCTCCGAGCATATTCTGTCCCTCCAACATTTCCACACAAGCGCCGATAGGGCAGACATCCGTGGTGGTGAATTACCCGGCACCCACAGCGGACGACAATTGCCCGGGCATCAACATCAGCAGCAGCCCGGCTTCCGGCACATCGTTCAGCATCGGCACAACCACGGTGACCTGCACCGCGACCGACGCCGCTGGCAATACCAACTCCTGCACATTCACCGTTACAGTCAACGCGGCCGAACCGGTGCCGCCGGTGGCCTTGTGCCAGGACGTGACCGTGCCGGCCGTTGGTTGTTCGGCCACCGTCACGGCAGCGCAAGTGGACAACGGCTCCAACGATCCCGATGGCGGCCCGGTGACGTTGTCGCTCAGTCCTGCCGGGCCGTATCCGGTAGGCTCCAACCCGGTCACACTCACGGTGGTGGACGATGAAGGCCAGACCAATACCTGCGCGGCGGTTATTACCGTTCAGGACGTGACACTGCCGACGATCACCTGCTCGTCCAACATTGTGGTGACGGTGGAACGCGGCG
>CAZEQV010000465.1:245-1940 GCA_964514435.1 uncultured Verrucomicrobiota bacterium | reverse complement strand
TTCCACCGATGCCGCAGTCACTGCAACCTGAAGACCGGTGAAATATGCAGGCTAGACGTGCCAGTTTTCACTTTCAAAATCTTGGCCGGGTGACTCAAAATCCAAGCTTCCAGAGCTGGGTTGACGTTCCACTTCCACTGTCCCAACCGTCACTCCGACATAGAAACTCACGTTGACTTTCGCCTTCCATCCCAAGAGGTATTGAGACACCTGCACCTCGGTATTCTTTCCAAAACTGACGGCAACCTGATTATCTCCCACTTTCAGAATCCGTTCGCCCTGCAGCACGTCAACCTTACCGTGTTCACCAACCTGGAAACGTATTGTGACCTTCTCAGGCCGAAGAAATTGAATGGTGATAGTCGAATCCTGACCCAACTTCCCGGCCTTCTCATTCATATCAAGCCGGAGATAAAAGTTCTTGGCGTCAAACCCGAAATGCACGAAGTCAATGAACCGCTCCGTGCGATACATCGTCACCATGGCTCGACTGGCATCAAACACCCCTGCCCCCATCCACTCGTAGAACGACGTGATGCGCCCATCTATGGTCGGGTTGATAAACTCGATCGGCCGCTGATACTGCAGTGGGACATCCGGCCGGCAGATTGGGAGTTTCAACTCTTCCGGCACGGCCAATCCGCAAATCACATACACATTCTGCAGATGCGTGCGAAACAGTTCGTCGAAAATGATGTCGTTGTCGGTAACAAAATCACCGCCATACCACCAGAACCAGTCACTTCCCTCGGCAGCGTAGACTTCCTCCATGGCACGACGATATTGGTCCGCTGAGATCCGCTGCTGCCCGAACAATGATTGCAGCGTGGCGCGCGTGGTTCCCAGGAGTTGCCAGGCCCGATTCTCTTCGGGATCGCCAATCCAGATATCGAAATCCCCATTGATCCATGAGCCGGTATGCAAGGTGTTGAGCGATGTGCGTGGAGGGTTGTTTCGGAAGTAATCCCGCATCGTTGTGGTCTCCAAACGCGAGCTGGATGTCAACCGTTCGTAGAAATGGCTGATGAAGGATTCGCCGCCGTCGGCAAAATGCTCCCATGCGTTCTCCCCATCCAACACGATCGCGCAGACGGCGTCGGGTTTCTCGCCAACATATTTCGCGATTTGTTCCAAGTTGCCGGCAACGTGATCGGCAGCGGCGCTGGCGGGATTCCGCGAAGCCGTGAATCCAACGAAGTCGCTCAATGGACGCTCGCGAAACACAATATTGACGCTGCGGCCATCGTGCACTGCCCGGTGCCCTTGAAACAAGAGCTTGCGGTCATGCTCCCCGCCCGGATGGATCACCGCCCGGCTTCGCCAAAGGTTCTCTTCGTCCGTGGCCATCCACTCGAATCCCAGGTCGTTCAGAATCGGGATCAATTCTGGACAGACAGAACCTTCCGACGGCCAGACCCCCGCCGGCGGGCTTCCGAATACCTCCGTGTGATACTCGCGGGCAAGCTGCAGTTGAGCGCGCACGTCTTCGGGATGCGAAAACGTCGGCGGCAATTCCCTGCCCGGCATGCAGCGAGCCGCGAATTCGGTATTGTACACCAACGGCATGATCGGGTGATAAAACGGCGTGGTGCTGATTTCAATCTGACCAGCTTGTTGCAGCTTTCCGTATCGTGACAGGACGGTTTGCAGTATTTGCTGCTGGCATCCAAAAACGAGCGCCTTGTCATTTTCGGT
>CAZEQV010000465.1:0-235 GCA_964514435.1 uncultured Verrucomicrobiota bacterium | reverse complement strand
AAGTCCCGGCCTTTTCGCCGCAGTTCCGCCAATTCCGGGAACGTCCGGATCGCTTCGTGACCAAACCAAGCCAGGTTGAACCAGACCTGCAGGTCCCGGTAATCATGCTCCGAAAAAACTCCGGCTGCTTTCACCAATGCGGTCCGGTGCGCTTGAAAGCCGCGTTTCAGCAGCAGCGACCAATATCGCCCATGCGGTTTGATCATGTGGTCCCAGTTGGCCTTGAAGAAGTGTT
>CAZEQV010000464.1:0-1970 GCA_964514435.1 uncultured Verrucomicrobiota bacterium | reverse complement strand
GTGGTTCGGGAAGATCCAGAAGGCGTAATCCGCTCAACCATCGAGCAACTGTCTGGCCTGCGCAAACACCGCGTCAAACATCGGCTCCGTCAGCCTGCCGGTGTTCGTGTTCTGCCGGCTCGGATGATATGACGTGATCAAGACCGGCTTGAACAGGTGAGCCCGGTTGTGCGCGAATCCCGGCAAGGGCCGTATACCGGCAGCGCGACAATACGCCGCCAACGCGATCCGTCCCAATACGATCACCACGCGCAGATTCATGAGCCGGGAAAGTTCCGCCACCAGATACGGTTCGCACGCAGCCAACTCAGACGGCAAAGGTTTGTTGCCGGGCGGCGCACAGTGACAGGCCGCCGTGATATAGCAGTCGTTCAAGACCAATCCATCATCACGACGTTCCCAACTGGGCTGATTCGCGAACCCAGCACGATGCAAGGCCCGGTACAACCATCTCCCGGATGAATCTCCGGTGAACATTCGTCCCGTGCGGTTGGCTCCATGCGCGCCGGGCGCTAATCCCACAATCAACAGTCTCGCCTTCCAGTCCCCAAAACTGGGCACCGGTTTACCCCAATACTCCCAGCCACGAAACTCGCGCTTCTTCGTCCGCGCAACCTGCTCGCGCCATGCCACCAAACGCGGACACGACTCGCACCGCTCTATCCGCCGGTTCAATCTCAACATCCAATCCATCGCCGCCGAAACTCCTCCATTCTTCGCAGAGACTGCATCAACCGATGCGGATTCACCCGCCCATTCTCCACCGCCACGCTGAGAGCCCGGTGCGCTGCGACCGCTTTTCCCATCGTGTGACAAACCAGCAACATATCGGCACCGGCACAGAACGCCTCGACGACGGCTTCCTCAAACGGACAATATTCTCCCACGGCTCCCATCTCCAGGTCATCCGTCACCACCAATCCCTCAAACCCGATCTCATCTCGCAGCACTCCAGTAATGATCCTCTGCGAGAGAGACGCCGGCAACTTTTGGGCTATTCCATCCCAGCAGGGATAGCAACCATGTCCCACCATTACTGCCGCGAGTTGGTCCTTCAAGATCCCGTAAGGCGCCAGGTCCTCCGTTTGAAGCTCCGACAGACTGCGATCCACGACCGGCAACTGTTCGTGCGAATCAGACCTGGCGGCACCCAAGCCGGGAAAATGTTTCCCACAAGCGGCGATGTTCTCCGACGACAACCCGCGCACAAACTCACCGGCCCATGCAACGACTTCAACGGCATCGCGCCCCCAACAGCGTTCTCGAAGGGCGTTGTCCACCGACTCATCAAACAACTCCAAGTCCAATACCGGCGCAAAGTTCAGATCCACGCCAAGTTCCTTCAACATTGCGCCAATGCGCTTGCCTTCCCGGTACGCTTGGGTGGGGCTGCCTTCCTTCTTCCATCCCGCGATTGTCGGCATCTCGCCCACCAAGTTCCGCAACCGGTTCACACGGCCGCCCTCCTGATCAATCGCCACCAATGGCCGCCACGGCAACTCGGTCCGAAGATACCGGGTCAAGTCTTGGCATTGCTTCTCATCGCGAATGTTGCGCGTGAACAACACAACCCCGCCGGGTTGCACTTCGTCCAACCACTCCCGCGTCTCGGACGAAATCTCCGCCCCCATGAAACCGACCACCAGGAATTGCCCTACATTGATCGTTGCCATCGCGGCGAGGTTGTAACACTGCGCCCCGTGGCCGGTCAAACATGCCCCTATCATTGAATTTTTTGCCTGTTTGGATTTACATTCAGGCCGAACATCACTACAGTGTGGCGGCAGGGAGATACGTCACATGTCAGAGCTTCCAATCAAAACCACGGTGGTCGGCAGCTACCCCGTTCCGGCATGGCTCGCGGCGTTCCCCTCCACGCCCAATCTGATTGATGCGCTGATGGTCGTCACCAAGACGCAAGAATTGGCCGGGCTTGATGTCATCAGCGATGGGGAGCTCTCACGGTTTGA
>CAZEQV010000463.1:0-1973 GCA_964514435.1 uncultured Verrucomicrobiota bacterium | reverse complement strand
CATCGCTTACGGTCTCTGGAGTTGGAAGCAAAGCACCGCTTCCCTCTCCTCGCAATTGGAATTGGAGGCGCCAGCGATGCGCTGTTTGCCTTGCTTCACACCACAACTCTAGCGTGCCGACCTCGGTAAACTTCGCCGAAACCTGGACGGGAACGGTCGTGGCTCCCGTTTTCTTGCCAAAGCGAAGAACCGTACGAATCGCCGGCAGCGTTGAGAGCTCCTCGGTTGGCAGCGAGAGCACGGTGCCAGGCTGGTCGGTTATACGCGTACTGGAAGCATAGAGGGGAAAACTCACCGGCTGATTTGCAAGCACGGCGAACTCCGGCTCGGCAAGATGGACTTCCTCTCCTTCCTCCATGCCGTGTCGCACCAGACAGAGCGCCGGAACCTTTCTTTCGGCGCCATCAGCCCGCGGCTTGCCAAGACCAATGTAGTATGCGCGCGCGCTGCCGCCGCCGATGCGCACTCCCTGACCACGACGCACCAACCCATAATAAGCCGCGCCATGCGCCACCGCTAATTCAAGACTAGCGTTCGTCAACACGGTTGGCCGCCACGATGTTCCGTTTTCCGCCGCGAACCAACTCGACAGGATCTCCACGATGCGTTCGCGAATCATCAGCGGCGTCAAGGCCCCCCCATTAAACAGCACCGCGTCCGGCTGAACAGCCTGGGCGCCCACCGCCGTCGCATGTTGACGAAGAAACAACGCGAGATGCCGAGGAATTTCAGGTTCCGTCGCATACGGCAGACCGAATTCTTGGAGCCCGACACGCGCCCCGCGCCGAGGCGTCACCTCAAAATCAACGCGCGGGAAAAATCCATCCAGCACGACCTTTTCGATCTCTTCACGTGTCACGGTCTCCGTGAGCGTTCCACCCACTACCGCACTGCCGCGCCCGGCGAGCGTCAAGATCACATTTGGTCGATTAGGGTCAGCAAACAGATCTTCCTTCGCCACTCGACACAGATGCGTGAGCGTATGCCAGCGTTGGGCGTCGAGACGCCCCCCCTTCATGAGGCGAGATTCTATTAACCGCGCCAAGGCAATATCCATGTTGTCCCCGCCGAGCAAGAGATGTTCGCCAACGGCAAGGCGTTCGAGTTGCAGCTGATTTTTTCCTTCGGTCACCGCTATTAAACTGAAATCGGTCGTGCCGCCGCCCACGTCGCATACCACGATCAGAGCGCCGGCGCGCAGCTGTGTCTGCCACGAATCCGGATGCGCGGCAAGCCAGGCATAAAAGGCGGCTTGCGGTTCTTCGAGCAACGTCACCTGCGGCAAGCCCGCCAGCTCCGCAGCCCGCACGGTGAGTTCGCGCGCCACCTCGTCAAAGGAAGCCGGAATCGTGAGGATGACCTGCTGAGTCTCCAGCGCATATTGTTTTCCCACTCTGTTATTCCACGCTTCACGAATATGCCCGAGATAGCGGGCAGAGGCCTCAACCGGAGAGAGTTTCTTCATCTCCGCGGGAGCGCCCCAAGGAAGAATAGCCGCGGTTCGATCAACCTCGGCATGACACAACCACGATTTCGCGGAAGAGATCAGCCTTCCAGGAACACGCGCCCCTTGCACGCGCGCAAACTGTCCTACGACATAGTCGCGCTCACGGTCCCAAGGAAGGGCAAGACTTCCTTCTGGGAATTCGCGCGCTCCAGGTAAATACAGAAATGACGGCAACGTTAGCTGGGAAGCGACCGTCGCCTCATTCACCAACTGGGGAATGGGGAAATGCTGGACGACGGAAGAACGTGAGGTATCCACATACGCGACGGCACAGTTCGTCGTCCCCAGGTCGATACCGACGAGATAGCGGGACAGTATTCTCGCCGTGGGTGAAAGAACAGCTTCCATGGTGCTTATCAGTGTAGCGAAAAATGAGTTGCAAGTTGTAGGTCATGCGTTCGGCTCGCACTGTCAAGGAATAGAGGCATTTCAAAGGGATTCGGCGCAATCACTAGCAGCCTAGTAA
>CAZEQV010000462.1:0-1986 GCA_964514435.1 uncultured Verrucomicrobiota bacterium | reverse complement strand
GCCGAACGCGCCGCGCAGGAATTCAACCTCGGCCCGCTCGATGAAGACTGGTTGTTGAACCATTTGACGGCCCGCCTGCCCCCAGAGTAATGTCCGCTGTTTTCGCGGGAGGGGTGTCCGAGTGGTTTAAGGAGCACGCCTGGAAAGCGTGTGGGGTCGAAAGGCCCTCGCGGGTTCGAATCCCGCTCCCTCCGCCATCAGCGCCTTGTTCAAATCTCTTTGCCAATCGCGGCGGCCACGGCGCGCATTTGTCCAACCAACGCCTCAAATTGAGCCGGTAACATGGCTTGTTCGCCATCACTCAACGCCGCTTCCGGATCGTTGTGCACTTCGACCATGATCGCATCCGCACCGGCCGCCACGGACGCGAGCGCCATCGTCGGTATCAATGCCCGGTGGCCCGCTCCGTGGGTCGGATCCACGACGACCGGCAGATGGGATTCTTTCTTCAGGGCCGGCACGGCCGAGAGATCCAGCGTGTTGCGGGTGTACGTCTCAAATGTCCGAATGCCCCGTTCGCAGAACATGACGTTCATGTTGCCTTCACTGAGGATGTACTCCGCGCTCAGCAACACATCCTTGATCGTCGCGCACATTCCGCGTTTCAACATCACCGGCTTCTTGCATCGCCCGGCCTCTTTGAGCAGCGAAAAGTTCTGCATGTTGCGGGCGCCGATCTGGATGATGTCGGCGTATTTGTCCACCGCCTCGGCGTCTTTCGTATCCATCAGTTCCGTGATTACGGGCAGCCCGGTCACTTCACGCGCCTCGGCCAGCAGTTCCAACCCTTTCACTCCCAGCCCTTGAAACGTGTATGGCGATGTTCGTGGTTTGAATGCTCCCCCGCGCAAGATGGACGCGCCAGCTTTCTTGACAATCTTAGCAATCGCCAGGATTTGATCACGGCTCTCGACGGAACACGGCCCGCTCATGAGCGCGATTCGTTTCGGATCGCCAATCTTGACGCCATTGACATTGATAATGGTTCGCTTTTGGGTGAACTCGTAGCTGGTGAGTTTGTAGGGCTTTTGAACCGGCGTCACGGATTCGACACCGGGAAACGCCTCCAACGGTTTCTCGCGGACCACATCCTCCGGTCCGATCACGCCGATGACAGTTCTTTCCACACCCCGGCTGGTGTGCGGTTTCAGTCCCCACTTTCGGATGGCGTCTTCGATGTGGTCGATTTGGTCGTCTGTTGCGCCTGATTTGCAAATGATGATCATGCTGTTGGCAATTCCTTCTTCAACGCGACAATGAACTTCCTGTTTTCCTCCGGCAATCCCACGGTTACCCGCACCCACTCGGGCATGTTGTAGCCGCGCATGGGACGAACGATGACACCGCGCCGTTGCAGGGAGCGGAATATATGGTCACCGTTGCCGACCTTCACAAGCACAAAGTTGGCGCAACTGGGCACGTACTCCAATCCCAACAACTCGAATTCGTGGCAAAGATATTTCAAGCCGGCCCGTGTCATCGCTTTTGTCCGTCGGATGTGCGCCTTGTCGCCCAGCGCCGCGCGCGCGCCCGCCAACGCGATCGCGTTCACATTGAACGGCTGGCGGACCCGTTGCATTAGCGCGATGCAATCCCGGTGCGCCACGCCGTAGCCAATCCGCAACGCTGCCAGCCCGACGATCTTGGAGAACGTCCGCAACAGGACAACATTCCTCGCAAGAGCGTACCGGACCGATGGCGGCGGGTCGTCCAAAAACTCAATGTAGGCTTCATCCAAGGCGACCACGACATGGGGCGGCACGCTGCGGATAAACCGGTCGAGTTGGCGATTCGACACCCGGGTGCCGGTGGGATTATTCGGGTTGGCGATGAAAACCAGTTTTGTTTTCGCCGTGATGGCCCGCTGCATCGCTTCCAGATCGTGGGTGTGACCGATGAACGGCACTTCCACGCATACGGCTTGGAACATGGCCGCCATGAATTTGTAGATCACAAACGCGCGGTCGCCCACCACCACTTCGTCAC
>CAZEQV010000461.1:0-1987 GCA_964514435.1 uncultured Verrucomicrobiota bacterium | reverse complement strand
GAAAGCGGTCGGCCCGGCGGTCCGACCCTACCAACGACCCTTGCGATGTGGTTTGACGGAGCACTAGGTCTCCCTTCCTTGTTGCAAATGGGCCGGCTGCCTTATTTTCTTGGAGGAAAGATATTGCCGGAGGATTGACCGGCGAGTCAACCGATCACCAACCAAACGATTTCGGCGGCCAGAATTGCCGCGTGTCGAGTTGCCAGCGATACAGCGCCGCTTGGAGTTCCGCCTGCGCGGGATGGCCGATCAGGTTGCGCTCTTCGCGCGGGTCGGCGGCCGGCTCGGTCAACACGGTGCCGGCCGGCGTGTATTCCAACAGCTTGAACCGCTCGTCGCGGACGCCGTGGACCCAACTGTCGCCCAACCGACACTCGTGGAAGGCATGCCTCCGTCGGCCCGGCGCGCCGTCACGCAATGTCCCGGCAAACGACACCCCCTGCACACTCGCGGGCACCGGCAGGCCGAGCAATTCCAAGATCGTCGGCGCGAGATCCTCGTGTTGCGTCAACGCGTGGCTCGTCCGCGACGGGGTACCGGGCACGTGTGCCAGCAAGGGCACGCGCAACAGGCAGTCGTAGAGCGGGCCGAGTTTGCGGACGAGGCCGAAATCGCCGTTGTAATCGCCGTGGTCGCTGGTGAACAGGATGATGGTGTCGTCCTGTTCCCGAACCGTCGCCAACAACCGCCCGATGCAGTCGTCGAGCATCGTGCAGAGGCCGTAGTAGAGCGCGATGCTGCGTTGAATTTCGCTGGCGGGCAAGCCGGGCAGGTGATTGTAGTGGCTCAACGGGAATGGCCACGGGAAGTCGGCGGGTCGGCGCGGGGAGACCGGCATCTGGGCGGGATCGTACATTGAGGCATACGGTTCCGGCACCGCCCACGGATGATGTGGCGGCACGAACGACGCGACCGCGAACCACGGCTGGCCGGCCTCGCGTTGCTCGCGGATGTAGTCCGCCGTCTGACCGGCAATCCAGCGCGACTGTGACAGTTCATACGGCAGTTTCAGCGTGTAGGCTTCGTGAAGAACCGTCCGGTGGGGGTCCTTCATCCGCGCCAGCAACTCCGGCTGGCAGCTTTCATTCGCTTGCCGTTCCGCCTCGGCCAACCAGCCGGGATGCTCCCGTCGAATCCAGTCGAGATACGGCCCGACGAGGTTGTCCTCGGACAACCCCGTGCGCGTGAACCCGTAGTACGGCGCCGTTGGCGACAGGTTCGCGGCGAAGTTGCTCAACTCCGGTTCGAGGTGCGATTTGCCGAAAAACCCGCACGCATACCCGGCCGCGCCCAGCCACGTCGCCAACGTCGGCGTCGCCGGCGGCAACGTGTAGCCGACGTGATACGCGCCGTGGGTCCGCGAGTACTGCCCGGTCAGCATCGAGGCCCGCGCCGGCGTGCAGACCGGCATCGAGGTGGTGTGGGCGGTGAAGTTGACCGACTGCCGCGCCAACGCGTCGAGGTGCGGCGTCTGGACGATGCGGTTGCCGTTGAACCCGACTGCGTCGAAGCGGTGTTCGTCGGTGAGAATCAGCAGGACATTGGGCCGGCGTGTGGAGGTCATCAACTGGCGCGACCATACCCGCAAGGCCCGCTTGCCGCAAGGTTGCTTGTGCCACTGCAGCGGCCCACGTGATTCCGTGGGTATGACGCACTGCGTCGTCGGCGGAGGCCAGGCGTTGCGAATCTGGTGGTGACGCTTGGGGTTCACGCCCCCGATGGATGACGAGTTTGTGATCATTCTTAATGACGGCTTCGATCCCGTGAGCGGGGAGTTCTTCGGTCTGCCGGACGGCTCGCCGTTCTTGGTGGGGACAACAGTATTCACGGTGGACTACTACGGCGGCGACGGCAACGACGAGTTCTCACTGTGATCCCCAAGCCCGGTGCCGGCTTGCTGGTGGGTGCCGGACTGCTGGTCATGCTCGCCCTCCGACGCCGTTTTGTCCCGGTACGATTTGGTTGATGTGGTGATCATGGCGGCGGC
>CAZEQV010000460.1:336-2034 GCA_964514435.1 uncultured Verrucomicrobiota bacterium | reverse complement strand
AACTGTTCGAATGTGTGCATGTGCCGGGCCTCACCGACATCCGCAAAGGCGTCAATGGCTTCGCCTTCGCGGACCTGAACCGCGACGGTCTGCCGGATTTCCTTGCGACGGTTTCGCCGCCGGTTTCGTTGCCCGGTGTTGCGGGCACCACCACGGGCAATGTGCAGCGCAGCCGCCGTGTCACGGCCATTGATGAACTCGTGGTGCTCATCAACGAGGGCGGATTCCGGTTCCGCCCGCATCGGGTGGAGATTCGCGACTCGAAACTCACGCCGGAAAACTTCGATGGCCGCGCCCAGGTGCCCAACCTCGCCGATTTCAACGGCGACGGCTTTCTCGACATTTTCATCACCCGCCATTCGCCGACGACGGCCGGCGAAGATCGCGCCAACGTCCCGCTGCTCGGCAACACCTTCCTCTTCAGCGACGGCGCATGGGACCGCTTTGTGGACGTGTCGGCGAAGATGGGCACGCGCAACGAACGCGCCTACAACCGCCAGAGCAGCATCGGCGATGTGAACAAAGACGGCCATCTCGACATCGCCATCGGCTGCGACAACATCAAGAACGCTTGGGGCGGTTTCCCGCACAGCCGGCTTTACGTGTTCAAACCTGCGGGCGCGAAGCTGGTGGACGGTCATTTTGAGGACATCGGCGGCACGCCGCTGGCGCCGGACTTTGGCGGTTTCTACCACGACAGCACCAAGGACAAATCCGGCCCCGACATCAACCTGCGCGATCTCGACAACGACAGCGACCTCGACTTGATCCAGTCGTATCACGTGGACGTGCTCGACCTGGCCGCGCAGTATTCGCCCATCGAATACCGGCAGGGCGTGTTCTGTTGGAAGAACCTCTTGAAGGAGACCGGCAAACTTCAGTTCGAGAAAATCACCGGTAACGGTCTCGCTTGCGAAGCGCACCTGAAACTCGACCGCGCCACCAAGACCACGACACCCGTCGGCAAAGCGCCTGGCCTGCCGTACATCTCCTTGGCCGACGTTGACAATGACGGTCTCATGGACGTTCTGGCAGTCGGCCCAGCCGATCCGGGTTGGGCGCCGCGCTGCGAATACGTCAGCGGCCGATTCTGGCGGAACAAGGGCAACTTCCAGTTTGAAGAAGCGACGGACGCCGCCGGCCTGTCGGCGTTGAACTGGGTTTATCGCGACTGGTGCAAGTTCTTCGATGCGCCCACGCCGCGAAAACGTCCCGGAGCGCTGATGAATCCCGGAGACCGGCGCCCGTATTTTGCCGATGCCATTTTCGGCGACTTCAATAACGACGGTTGGATAGACCTCGTCGTTCTCGACCGCAGTGAAACCATGAATCCTGAAGCAAGAGCCATCTTGTTCATGAATCGCGGCGAGGGTGTCTTCGAGCCAAAGCCGACCACCTTCAGCGGGCTCGACTCGCGTGGGATTTGCGGTGAAGCTGCCGACCTCAACAACGATGGCCTGCTGGACCTGGTCTTTGCAGCGGACCCAGACAACTCCGGTATCGCATTCAGCATGGCCGCCTACGAAAGCAAGGTCTACTGGAACACCGGCCTGCACGGCGCGAAGGACAACCACTGGCTGCGGCTGCGTTTCAGCGGCGTGAAGGATGCCGAACTCATCGGCGCGCGCGTCGAACTGTCTGCCGGTGGCAAGAAGCAATACCGCTGGATTCACAGCAACCACAGCTACAAGAGCGGCG
>CAZEQV010000460.1:0-326 GCA_964514435.1 uncultured Verrucomicrobiota bacterium | reverse complement strand
GCGGCGCGCTCGAAGCCCACTTCGGCCTCGGCAAAGCAACTGTGGCCGACGTGAAAGTCGCGCTGCTCAACGGCAAAACCGTCACCTTCCCCGGCGTCAGAGCCGACCGTTTCCTCGACCTCAATCTCAAAACTACACAAACAACCCCTGTACGAACGGAAAGCAAGCCATGATGCCAAAACTCCATCGCGCCATTCTCCTCCTCGGCGTTCTCAGCGCCTCTGTGGTTCAAATACAAGCACAGACAGCCCTTCCCGACCGTTTCAAGCAACTATTGAGACTCGCATAAATGGGTAATATTGCGTCACAACGAAAGCTCGGCCTGC
>CAZEQV010000459.1:0-2041 GCA_964514435.1 uncultured Verrucomicrobiota bacterium | reverse complement strand
GACATCACGCCGGAGCTGGCGGCGTTGCAGTTCAAACACGATGCCGCGGCCAACATGATCGAACAAGCTGTTGCCACCACCGAACCGGTCAAGTCCCTCGACAAGGCCGCCAAGAATTACGCCAAGCAACTTGCCGCCGTCCGAACGGCGGTGTTGCCGGGGTTGCTGGCGGAGTCGGCGGAGTTGCGCGCGGCGCAGGCGGACATCGAGACGTTCAACGCGGCGCTGGAGAAGCGCGCGTTGGAAGTCGGCAAGATTCACCGCGATTTCTACCGGTTTGCCCACCTGCAACAGCCGGAGGCCATCTGCAATCTTGCCGAACTGAAGAAGCTGGCGGCGGCGTTGGCGAACGATCTCAAGCCCGCCGGCACGCTGGTCTGGGTGATCGAACCGGTCGAGCGCAATATTGCCGGCTGGGTGTGGCGCGGCTGGAAACAACACTACCGGTTCGAGTTGGCGGACAACCGCAAGGTCAACGTGCTCCGGCAACTCGGCACGTGGGAACTGGATGGTCATCTCGACGGGCTGACGGCAGTGAATCTTCGTTACCGGGGTCTTGGCCGGATCGAACAACCGTTCACCGTCGGCCCGACCGGCGTGAACGAGGCGTTCACCACGACCGAGGTGATGCCGGGCGCGGTCGGCGACCGGTATGTGATCTCGCCGGCGCTGCCGACAACAGATGTGAAACAACTCAGCGACCGGGGCTATGCGTTGTTGCATCGCACCGGCGCGTGGATCGCGCACACGGCGCGCGGGGCCGGGCACGGGTTTTTGGATTTTCAGTTCCGTCCGCACGCGGCGCTGGCGGTGTTCCACGAGCGACAGGGCAACCTGCGGGCGTTGACGGAGACCTTCCCCGGCGACCTTTGTTTGTCGCAAACGGACGAGGAGTTCTTTGCCTTGACGAGCCGGCACGCGACGGAGCCGCAGGTGTTCGTCGCGCTCGCGGAGAAGTTGCCCGCGAACGGCTGGCGAACGCGTTGGCAGGAGGTGGATCAGTACGTCCGCGACCTCGTCAGCGACGATTTGAAGTTTGTCCAACACGAGCCGTTGCCGGGCATTGGACTGCTGTTCGATGGCGGCTGGGCGGGTTCATACAAGAACATGGCCGAGCAGAGCGTTGATGCGTGGGCTGATCAGGGCGTGCGCTGCATCGCCGTCCACAACCCCGGTTGGGTCAACGGCCGCTATCAAGGCCCCGGCGGCCCGCCCAAGGTCGGCGGCGGCGTGTGCAGTATCTACGACTGGTGGCCGACAAAGGACATGGAGGAGCCCTGGAAACTGTTCATGAAAGCCTGCGCGCGCCGCGACGTAGTCTATCTGCCGTGGCTCGGCCAGACGATCTGGAAAGCCGCGCCGTTCGCGCAGAGGATCGGCTTGGAGAAACAGCATTGGTCGCTCAACGGTCCGCATGACGAACACGGTCCCGGCTACGAGCCGGACCACGTGAAAGGCAACATTTTCGACGCGACATTCCGCGAGGCGTTCTTCGGGCAGTTGGAAAAGCTGCGGCAAGACTACGGTTATCAGGGTTGGTGGGCCGACAGTTTCCAGAACCTGTTCATGAGCCAGCTTGATTGGTCGAACGGCACCGGCAACTCGATGCAACGCGCGTGGTGGGAGAAGATCGCGGAATGGTCGCGCGACGGCGTGGCGTGGATGGCCGAAAGCCATGCGTTCCCCGGCATGAGTTGCAGCATCGAGGTGGCCGGCTGGGAGAACGACTATTGGTATTTCCGCCAAGTCTGGAAATGGTACCGGGGCGGTCATCAGAAGGATTACTCGCCCGAACAACTCGACCGAAATCTCTTTCGCGTGATGGCCAACCGCGGCTGGACCGCGCCCGATGGCGGGCCGGGTGTGATTCCCGGCTTCAAACGGATGGCGCACGAGTATCTCGCCGCGTTGCCGGCCATGCGCCGTTCGTATGTGTTGGCCAACGAAGCCGGCATGCTCTGGCTGTCGTATGCCGACGACCAGACCGGCGTCTGGTTCAGCTTCCGCGACCAGCCTGTGCCGGCCGGCGTGACGGCCCGCT
>CAZEQV010000458.1:0-2049 GCA_964514435.1 uncultured Verrucomicrobiota bacterium | reverse complement strand
CGGTGCGCGGCGTCCCCGGCCAGGTTCTTCGTTTCGTAGGGATCATCGCGCAGATCGAACAACTCGGTCCAGTCGGGCCGGTCGGGGTAGCGGACGAGTTTGTGCGTCGAGGTGCGCAGACCGACGAGGGTGGGGACGACATTGTTGGGCAGTTGCCAGTAGGTGAAGAGGAAGGCGGCCCGCCAGTCCACCGCCGCGCCGGCCCACAACGGTTGCAGCGCCCGGCCCTGCACGTCGGCCGGCACGGGTTGACCGGCGGCGGTGAGAATCGTCGGACACAGATCGAGATTGAGCACCAGCCGATCGTCTGTGGCGCCGGCGGGGACGCCGCTAGGCCAGCGGACGAGGAGCGGGATGCGCAGACTTTCGTCGTAGCCGGAACGTTTGTCGCCCGTGGCGTGCTCGCCGAGGTAGTAACCGTTGTCGCCGAGGAAAATGACCAGGGTGCGTTGGTCCGCGCCGCTGTCGCGGACAGCGCGGAGCAGTTGGCCGACGCACTCATCCATCGCGGTAATGGTGCGGAGATAATTGCGGATCTGCGCCGGCGTGCCGGGCCTGGTGGGGGAGTCATCTTTGACAGGCGGACCAGGCGGCAGATAGATGGCCGGCACGGCGAGATTCGGGACCGGCCGGGCGTTGTCGGTCGCGTAAAGGTTCTGCACCCGCTCGGGCGGGTCCCACGGGCCGTGCGGGGTCTTGAAGCCCACCACGGCCAGCCACGGCGCGCCCGCCTGGCGTTTGATAAAGTTGGTGGCGTAACCGGTCGTCACGTCATCCACCCAGTCCGTGGCGCGGGTCGGCGTGGGCTGACCGTTCACCAGAAACTCGCCGCCGAAATACTTGCCCTGAGCCCGGAACGTGGCCGTTTCGGCGAAGCCCGGCCGTTCCCTTTGATCGCCCATATGCCACTTGCCAAAGTAGCCGGTGACCCAGCCCGCGGCGCGCAGCCGGTGGGCAAACGTCGGCGTGTCGGCCGGCAACGGCGTGCCATTGCCGGTGATCCGGTTGGCGTGGTTATAGCGGCCGGTGAGAATAGCGGCCCGGCTCGGCGAGCAGAGCGGACACACGACGAACGCATTGCGGTAGCGCGTCCCGTCCTGCGCCAGCCGGTCGAGGTGGGGCGTGCGCAGGTGGGGGAACCGGGCGCGGTCGCCTTGCTCCCGCTGCACGACGCCGAGACAATCCCACCGCTGGTCATCGCTGATGATCACCAGCACGTTGGGCCGAGGCGGCGATTCGGCGCGGGCGCGCACGTCCGCCCCGAGGGCCAGCAGTGCGGTCAACAGACAGGAGAGCCAGCGCAGTCGCATGCCGAAGCCTAGGGTGCGGAGTAGACGCGCTGGGAGTTGGCGCCGTGCAACCGGCCAACGTCCACCAGCCGGTTCATAGGCACGAATTCAACGTGGCCGTCAAAGAACAGACAATTGGCGCCATAGACATCGGCCAGGGAACCAAGTTTGCGACGGATATTCGACGGATTACTGCCCACATCCAGCGGACCACGCCCGTGTTGGGCCCACGTCAGCGTGGCGCTGAGATAGTGCACCCGGTCCTGCATCAGGACTCGTTCTTGGGGATTGGGGATGCCTGTCACGCGGTCCGGCGTGCCTGTCTTGCCGGTGGAGGCAAAATGCTGAAGGAACTCCGGGTACTTGCGACCGGCGAAGTAAAAGTAGCCGCACGCCCGATCGTTGCCGGTATTGGCGGGATCGTCAATGGACGGTCCGCCGGTGCCGGGGCAGGTCCAGACTTTCAGGAAAGTGAGGTAATCAGGGTAGAGGTAGCGCGGCGTGATGTAGTTCGTGCCCGCCCAGTAACGGGCCGGGCTGCTGTTGTCGGCGTCGGCGGCGGGCGGCAGACGGTCTCCGTTATCGCCGGCATACATCATGAGCGCGAGTCCCAGCTGACGGAAATTCGAGCTGCACTGTGCTTGTCTGGCTCGTTCCCGGGCTGCTTGCATCGCCGGGAACAACAATGCCGCTAATACTCCGATGATCGCGATGACGACCAACAACTCAATGAGGGTAAAGGCCTGCCGGTTCATGCGAC
>CAZEQV010000457.1:0-2101 GCA_964514435.1 uncultured Verrucomicrobiota bacterium | reverse complement strand
CGCGAGGACCTGCAACGCAAGCTCCATGCCTATCGCAAGATCCAGGAAGTCCTGCGGCGGCACCATCCGGACGCGCCGTTGCTCATCGCGAGCTGGGACCTGATGTTCAAGTGGAAGAGCGAAAACGTGCGGAACCTGCTCAAGGAGTTCGACCCACAGCGCACCATCCTGCTCGACTACACCGCCGACTTGCTCGACCGGAAGACATATCACGAATGGGACGCCTACAAGAAGTTCCCGTGGATCTTCGGCGTGTTCCACGCCTTTGCCGCCGACAGTGAAATGCGCGAAGATTACCGTGTCCTGCAGGACCGCATCGGCGAGGCGGCGCAGGATCCGCAATGCCTCGGCCTCGTCCTTTGGCCGGAGATTTCGCACAACAACACGCTGCTTCTGGAATACCTCGCCGCCAACGGCTGGCAACCGCAGCAACTCGACGCGAATGCCTTCGCCGGCCGTTTTTGTGTGGGCCGCTATCCGGCGGCCCTCGCCAAGAGCATGGAGGCAATCTGGCAATCGTTCCTGCCCATCGCGGCCACGCATCACTGGACGCATGTTGGCGTGGGCCGGAAACCGTCGCGTTTGGCTGTGCAGTTCGATCCGCATTTCCGGCTTCTCACCAACCTCGACTACACGACCCTGACCGATGAGCGTGTCCGCAATCATGGCGAAGAACTCCAGCGGTTGATGCCTCCGCTGCGCGAAGCGCCGAGGGTCCTGGAACAACTCGCTCAATCCGCAACCGCCGGCTACGCGAACGAACTCTGGCGTCGCGACGCGATAGACATCGCCCGCACCATCATCAACCGCGGGTTGAAGGCGTCGCTGATGCGTGGTTGCGGGGCGATGCAATCGTGGGACGAAGCCGCCGTGCGGCAGATGGAGACCGTCAGCAAGGGCCTGATGCAGCAACTCGGCGACCTCGTGGCGCTCAGCGATGACTTTTCGCTCCACGCGACCGTGAAGCGGCTGGAGCGCGCTCGCGAACTCGGTGGCGTCAAACCGCAGATCAACCCACACACCGAACAGACGCTGAAAGGCAACTCTGAGAACGGTTACTGCCGCGCCCATCAATACGAACTGGTCCGCCACGTGTATCAGCCGGAGTTGGACGAATACTGGAAGTGGGTCAACAGCCAGTTGCAGTCGGCGCAGAAGAAGAAGCCGTGGACCCGCCCGGCGTCGTTCAGCGCTGCGCGGAAAACGATTCAAGATCATTTCTACGACACGCCGCTGGCGGAGATGGCGCCGACACGTGCGCGCTCGGCTGAAAGCCTGCGCCAGACGCTCGAACAGACGCGGGAGTTGCTAGTCGCGTTGTTGGCATCACAACCATGAAAGACGAGGCCCCCAAGGAGCGGCGCTTTGTAAGCGCCGCCGTGGGTGGGCGCTTACAAAGCGCCCCTCCTTGTTCCAATCGTCCTGCCACACAATGAACCTCGACGAACTCCAGTTCTTCAATCCGTATGGCAACATCCGCCAGACGGAGAACCGTCTGCCGCACTGGCAGCAGCAGGGCGCGGTGTATTTCCTGACGTTTCACCTTGGCGATGCGCTGCCGGCGTCACTACTCGCTCAGTGGCATGCGGAGCGCGAGGCGTGGATGCGCCATCATCCGCAACCTTGGACAACCGAAGTGGAGCGTGAGTATCATGAACGATTCTCTGCTGCCACCGAGCGGTGGCTGGACGCCGGCCATGGTTCATGTGTGTTGCGCCAGCCGGAGAACGCGCGTGTCGTGGGCGACGCCTTGGCTTTCTTCGACGGACAACGGTGTTTGCAGATCAGTTGGGTGATCATGCCGAATCATGTGCATGCCGTCTTCGTGCTGCATACGGATTGGAGACTGGAACAGTTGGTCCATTCGTGGAAACGCTACAGTGCGCGGCAAATCAACAAACTTGCCGGCCAGCAAGGCGGTTTGTGGCAGCGCGATTATTTCGACCGCCTGGTGAGAGGCGGTGAGCATTTTGCCAACTGTGTGCGCTATGTTCGCCGCAATCCTCAGAAGGCCGGTTTGCGTCCAAGCGAGTATTTGCTGTATGAGAACGACCTTGCCAAGAACATCGAATGACGCATCCAAGGAGGGGCGCTTTGCAAG
>CAZEQV010000456.1:0-2194 GCA_964514435.1 uncultured Verrucomicrobiota bacterium | reverse complement strand
AACGCAAGCGGCACAATCCGCTTCGCTGTGCAAAAGCGGTTCATGGTCAGGCACCCGGTCCCTCGTCTCCCGCCTTTCAGTGGTCAAATTTGTCCAAATAGTCGTTGATGGGATTGCGCCGCAATTGTTGAATTTGCTGGAACTCTTCCAGCGTTTTGAAAAGCGGCTGAAAGGCCTTTTCCGGGTCCGTCGGATTGTAGCGCTGTTCCATCTGATCCATGTACACGGCGACTTCCAACGTGTGCCGGTCGGCTCGCCGTTTCAACGCTGCCGCGTCCGCCATCAAGCTGCGGTACCGTGTCACGCGCTGCGCGCGCAAACACAGCATGGCCTCGGAATAGCGGCGGATGACCACGAGATAAAACGGATGAGCCTGACTGTAAAGCGACTGCAACTGGTTGAAGCGATCCTGCGCCAGTTCCTGCAACCACGGCCGTTCGTAGTACGGCCATAGTTCGCCGAGGGAATACTCCGCCTTCACGAATTCTTTGCCGTCACCGACGGGCAACTGCAACTGAACGGTCAATATCTCGTTGAGTCGTTCCATGGTCTGGTCCGACGTGAGTTTCTGCGCGACATCCGGTTTGATCCGCTGAACAAGCTGGGTGGCCCACCATTTCTCCAAGGCCACGTCATTCGCAAAATCTGACCGGTAAACCTTCCCAAATGCCCCCATGACATCACGCAGTTCTCCCAGAGCCAGATGATACTCCCGCAACTTGCCGCCGCCCTTGGGTAAACTCAGCAGCGCTTCCACCATCAGACGCGAGTTGGCTTGAAACAACAAACGCTCGGCCGCATCGGCGGGACTTTCCATGCTGCTCAGGATGACGGTCGCCGACTGCGGTTTGCCGGCCGCCACGGAGCGCCGCGCCGCGCGCACAAGCAGATCCTGCCGGCCGCCACTGGCCGCCGCCATTCCCTCCGGCAACCACGCCGGCAAGGGCGCCGGCACGTAAGGCTCACCGCGCCGCACAACAGCAGAGCGATTCACCAGCTCCGCGCACAAAGCACGCATCACATTGGCGCGGAAGTCGTCATCGAAAAGTCCCGACGAAACCGTGCCGGTCACCTGAAACCTCAGATGCGGCTCCGAGGCCATCACATCCATGCGCCATCCCGGCAAGGAGGAAGTTGCATCATCGCGTTTTCGCAACACCACCACGATCAAATCACGACCGGGACCGTCCCGCATTTCCAACATCGAAAGCCAATCGCGTTTGACGTTTTCGGCAAACAGGCCGGCCTGCGCGCCCAGCAGCGGTTCCGCCGCGAATACGTGAAATTGCCCCGAGGAACTGATCGTCCGAGATTCCTTCGCGGTCGCCATCGCCAACCCAACCGGCCCAACCAGCACAGTGGCCACGATCATCAAAGCCGTCCCACACGACCGGCTCGATACGACAAGGGTGGCGTTCATGGAAACGCGCTGGCTTACTTGGAGCCGACGGGCTGATACTCCAGCAAGAGGCGTTCGGGTTCCACTTCGAGTTTGGTGAGACGGTCGAGCAGGGACTTCTCTTCAGTGAGATTGCCGAAGATCGTGCCAAAATACCTCTCCATCAGCCCGGTCTTTTCCAAGATCAACGGATGAATGGGCAACATGCCGATCCATCCACCGCATGGCTGGAACACAAACTTCCCGTCTTCAAGCGTGGGCTGCCCCCGGTAACTGAAACTGACTTTCTTCTCGAATTTCGTTCCTGCCTTGATCGTGCCGACCAGCACCAGCGTCACCGTGGAACGTCCGAGCTCCGCGCGCAGCAGCGTCGGCTCCAATACCACACCTTTGCCTTCCGCCTTGTCGAATGTCAGCGAGGAAAGAAATCCGTTCAGCTCACCGGGCGAGACCGGCACGCTGAACGGCTTGCGCTGCGACAAAAACCGCTCCAACGCAACTCGCTTGCTCCTGCCGGAATCGGTGTCTTGTTGCGACGGCTTTTCCTCTTTCACCGACGCCACCTGCATCATCAAGATGATGCTCAACACCAACCCCAGAATAACCAACACCCTCAAAGCCAAACCGATGGTCTTGCCAACGCCAAACTGCTTTTTTTGTTTCTTCCAGAACTTTTTACCCTCTTTGCTGCTGGGCGGCTTGATGGCCGACAAATCCAGCTTCTGTCCACAGGAATGACAGAAAATGCGCCCGAGTTCGTTGTCATAACCGCAATTGGGACAAGTCAACAGGATG
>CAZEQV010000455.1:0-2198 GCA_964514435.1 uncultured Verrucomicrobiota bacterium | reverse complement strand
GTGGACAGGCAGGGGTGTTCATGGTAAACACCTCGCGCACATGAAAGCCCACATCATTGTCAAACCCAAGAAGACCGTTCTCGACCCCCAAGGCGTCGCGGTCAAACACGCACTCGAATCCATGCACATGACCGGCATCAAAGACGTTCGCATCGGCAAGTTCATGGAGATTGAAGTGGAAGGCAGCGACAGGACCTCCCTGCAAAAACAACTCGACGACGCTTGCCACAAACTCCTCAGCAACCCCGTCATCGAGGACTACACCCTCGAAATAAAATGAAATTCGGCATTGTCAGGTTCCCGGGCAGCAACTGCGACCAGGATTGCCACCACGTTCTAGCCCATGTCCTCGGCCAACCCAGCCACTACATCTGGCACAAAGACACTACCCTCGGTGACGTGGACTGCGTGATCTTGCCGGGTGGATTCAGCTACGGCGATTACCTGCGCACCGGCGCCATTGCCCGTTTCTCACCGGCCATGAAAGCAGTGGCCGACCACGCCCGCGCCGGTGGACTTGTCCTCGGCATCTGCAACGGCTTCCAAATCCTCTGCGAAGCGCACCTGCTTCCGGGCGCGTTGATCCGCAATCGCGGCCTGAAATTCATCTGCGAGCACATCCATGTCCGCGTGGAGACCACCGACACCCCGTTCACCAACGCCTGCCGCAAGGGACAAGTCCTGCGCCTCCCCATCGCCCACGGAGAAGGCAATTATTTCGCCGAACCGTCCGTCATCGAACAGCTCAAACGGGACGACCGCATCGTCGTCCGGTACGCTGACCCAACCGGCCGCGTCACCGATGCCGCCAACCCCAACGGCTCCCTAGAAAACATTGCCGGCATCTGCAACGAAGGCCGCAACGTCTTCGGCCTGATGCCCCACCCCGAACGCGCCAGCGAATCCATCCTCGGCAGCGAAGACGGTCGCCTCATCTTCGAAAGCATCCTCCGCTCCACCGTCGCGGCCCGATGAACGCGCTCGTCGTTCAAATCGAGCATCTCCGCAAGGAATTCGACCAAACAGTCGCCGTGGAAGATGTCACGCTGAACGTGCGCCGCGGCGAGATTGTCGGCCTGCTGGGCGCCAACGGCGCCGGCAAGACCACCACCATTCAAATCCTTCTCGGACTCACCACTCCCACCAGCGGCACAGTGCGGATGTTCGGACTCGACATGAACTCGCATCGGGTCGAAATCCTCCAACGCAGCAATTTCACCTCCGCGTATACCGCGCTGCCCGGCAACCTCAAAGTCCGCGAAAACCTCCGCGTGTTCGCCATGATGTATCAGGTGACCGACTACGACCGAAAAATGAACGAGTTGCTCGGCCTCTTTGAAATCGCCCACCTTAAAAATGCGGTGACCGGTCAGCTTTCATCGGGCGAATCCACCCGCGTCAACCTCTGCAAATCCCTGCTCAACGACCCCGCATTGCTCCTGCTCGACGAACCCACCGCCAGCCTCGATCCCAACATCGCCGACAAAGTGCGCAAGATTCTTCGCCGCATTCAACGCGACCGGGGCATCACCATGATCTACACCTCGCACAACATGCGCGATGTGGAGGAAGTGTGCGACCGGGTTCACTTCATGCACAAAGGCAAAGTCATCGCCGAAGGCACACCGCAGGAAGTCACCGGTCAATTCAACCAGAAATCGCTGGAAGAAGTATTCATCACTGTCGCCCGCAGCGGCGATCTTCTCGCCAACAACGAATCCACATCATGAAACCCACCTGCTGGTTCATTGGATTCGTCGCAGCCTTGGTGTCCACTACCGGAAACGCCCAAATGAACCAACACTTTCCCGGCAGAGGGCCTGTCACAACCGACATGCTCTTTTCCTGCCTACAATCCCAACAACTCGCCGCCGCGGCCGCCGATTTGCAGAAACACCTCGCGCCAGCAATCCGTCTGGTTGGCGTGAACAACAGCCTGGTCGTCAAACCAACCCAGTCGAAGTTCGGCGGCCAACCGGCCTTGCCGGCTTCGTTGGGCTGGCCGTCATGGCAAGGCACCAATTTGATGTTCCTGGCGCAAATCAATTTCCGCGAGCTTCAATCCGCCACACCACGCTCCGAGTTGCCGAACACAGGATTGTTGCTGTTCTTCTACGACGCTCACCAATCCACGTGGGGCTTCGATCCGAAAGACAAAGGAAGCTGGCAGGTGATCTATTTGCCCAACGAACCGGTCC
>CAZEQV010000454.1:0-2203 GCA_964514435.1 uncultured Verrucomicrobiota bacterium | reverse complement strand
GGGCGCCGCGGTCGCGCGGATCCAGATTGACGCGATATAGTTTGTCGCGCTCCGCCCCGAGATACGGCACGTCGAACAGGTTCGTAGCCGCGCCGGGGATGATCTGAAAGGCGATCTCGCCGCTGGGATTCTTGCCCGGCAGGGGCATGGCCGAGAACATTTTTTGCCGGTAAGCCACGATCGGATCGTTGATTTCGGCCGCGCCGGCCAGCAGCGCGCCGCCGAGGAGAATTGCGAGAAGGGTGTGTCGGTGTTGAGGAATCATGGTGTTGGTCTCCCGTGAAGCAACCCCGCCGGCACGGGGCGCGTAGGTTGATAGAAGTACGGCGTCGTCTTGCAGCCGGTACGCCACGGACGGTTCCGCCAGCCGTCGCCCCGCAGCGGATCAGAAACCGCATCCATCTGCGCCAGCAGCCGGTCATGCAGCGCATCGCGTTGACCGCTGGCGGACGGCTCGGCGATGAGATTGCAAAGCTCAAACGGGTCGTTTTCCAAGTCGTAGAACTCGTCGGTATCCGACAAGTTCACGACCAACTTGTAGCGTCCATCCATCAAGCAACGGATCTGACAGAAATCGCCGTTGCCGTCGTGGTACAAGCCGAACCGGTTGTATTGCGCGCTCACGACCTCGCGCACTGTGGCGGACGGGTTAGCCAGTACCGGCAGCAGTGACACGCCCGGCATATACGCGGGCTGTGCCTTGCCGGCCCACGCCAGGAACGTCGGCAATAAATCCAAATGGCTGACCAATGCCCGGCTCACGCTGCCGGCCGCGATCCCGGGGCCGGTCACGATGAACGGCACGTTGACCGTCTCCTCATACATCATCGCGCCCTTCGAGCGCAGTCCGTGGCTACCCATCATGTCGCCGTGGTCGGCTGTGTACACGATGAACGTGTCATCGCCATGCCGCCGGCGCACCGCGTCCACCACCCGGCCAATCTCACTGTCCACATAGGCGTTGCAGTTCCAATGCGGCGCGCGTTCGCGGACGAAGTCCGGCCAGTCGCCCACCGGATACTGCGCGGCCTGACGTTGCTGGAGTTGCGGCTTGCCGGCCAGCGACGCGCCGAAGTTGGGGCGGCGCGGCAACGTGGCCGGGTCCACCGCGTCGGCAAACGCCGGGGGCACAACGAACGGCCCGTGCGGTTCGTCGAACGAAACCACCAACAGAAAACGCTCGTCACCGACGCGCTCCAGAAAATCAATCGCCCGGTCCGCCACCCGATGCCGCCAGATGTCCGCTGCCGTCACACCCAGCGCCCGCAACGCCGCTGCGTCCGACCGCGCCTTGACCATCGCCCGGTGCCGGTCCTGTCCGATGTCTGCGAGATACCGGGCGCCGTCGTACCACCAATCCGACTCGAACCCGCCGTCGGGATTGCCGCCGCCGTGATAGCCGGCTCCGTCGAGATGCCACTTGCCGGTATGGGCGGCGCGATAACCCAGCGCGCGGAAGACCTCCCCGGCCAGCGGCACGTGGCGCATCGGCGACATTTCGTTGGCCCACGCGCCGTTGTTGGCGGGCCACATCCCGGAGAACATCGCGCCCCGTGCCGGCGTGCAGAGCGGGCATGCCGTGTAAGCGCGTTCGAAGCGCATCCCGCTGGCGGCCAGTTCATCGAGCCGGGGCGTGCGAAACTGCGGCGCGCCGTAAGCGCCGACCATGCACTTGCTCTGCGTATCAGTGAGGATGAAGACGATGTTGGGTTGTTTCATTCGATCTTCCGCAGTTTTCCGGAGCGTGTTTTGGCGAATCTTTGGCCCGCAGCCATCCCATGTGCTTCACAAACTGCGGGAAAGCGATATCGGGGGGGGCTAGGTACGGGTGCCACTTCTTTTCCCATTCCAACGTGTAGTAGCCGGCGTAGTTGCCGGTCAGCAGCAGATCGAGAAAGTCAGCGAGCGGAATGACGCCATCGCCGCACAAGCAGAGCCGATCCTTGCCGGTCGCGTGATCGCGTTGCGTGTCCTTCCAATGCGTGTTGATCACGCGGTCCTTGAGCTGCGACCATGTGAACGCGGGCGTTTCCTTGCCGGACCGGTAGGTGTGTTTCACGTCCCAGCAAATTCCCACCCGCGCCGGGTTCGTTCCCTCGATCAATGCCAGCAGGTCCGCGCTGCTCGTCCATGCGTCGTGGGTCTCGACCGCCAACTGCACGCCGCTGCCGCCGGTGATGGCCGACAACTCCGTTAGAAATTC
>CAZEQV010000453.1:0-2225 GCA_964514435.1 uncultured Verrucomicrobiota bacterium | reverse complement strand
CGCACCCGTACTTCCAACGAATCGGCTTCAGTGGCATGAAGCGGACTGATCGCACATTGAAATGAACAGCCGCACAGGAGCAGCCGGATGATTACTGATTTCATGGGAGAACAACCTCGGCTCGTTTGTTTAACTTTCTCCACTCATCGCGAATCAACCGGCAGGGATCGTTAGTCTGGGCGTTGCCCCACATCAATCGGTCAATCTTGCCCTGCGCTGCATTGGTCAAATCTTTCAGATGACCGAGACTGTGGCCAACTTCATGCACTGCAATATAAGCTGGCGAGCCATTGTGTTCGTCTTGGATGAAAGTCCTGTTCAAGGGGATGCCTGCTAAAGCAGGCGTCCACCCGCCCGCTTCGACGCCAGAGTCATTCCCCATTCCCCTCACGTAAAATACCCGCAGATTTGCTGTCGTTGTCAATTCCTCTGCAATTGCCGCGTATTCCTCCGTATCAGCTTCGCATCCCTTGCCTGCAATGTTCAGCTTACTATTGCCATTGAGATCGTAGTTCACATTTGTCGAGACAGCCGGCCAGACGGTGAAGAACACGTTGGCTTGCGAGCCGAAGACGGTGTTGAGCTTGGTCTCCAACTCGGCGCTCGTCGCCACATTCGTTGGCACTGTGTTGGTGTTGCCGGTTGCCGTCACGTAATACAACGCCACCGTCACGTTCGAGCGCACTGGCAACACATCCACATGAAACGACGTCAGCGTCGCGGTGTTGCCCAGTTGCACGTGAATCATCGTGTTGGTGATGTCAGGGATGCTGCTCATGCCGTTAATGGTCAACGTCTGTGTCGCGCCGGTCAGGTTCGTTGGCCACACAATGGCAATGCTCGCGTCGGCGCTGACAAAGATGATGTTGGCGGCCATGTTGGCGGGGCTGATATTCACCGTCACCGTGTTGCTGCCGCCTTGCGGCACGCTCACCCACACCCGTCCATCCTTCTCCACGTGCGTGCCCGTCCAATCATCAAAACCGGCGCACAGGTTCTCGTTGGTGATCGTCACAGTCACCGGAGGCGCGGCTTGCGTCTGCGTCGGACGGTGATCGGCGGCATACACCGCGTTGTTGCTGCCGCCACAGTTGCCGCGGTCCCACACCGCCAATGTGTTTGTGCCCACCATCCATGTTCCAGTCACCTCCACAGCATTCGAGGTCAGCAAGGTGGGGCCGGTCGACGGTATCCGCAGCGTGCCGTTCAGCCACGCATAATCATCCAACACCGCCCCCGCATATCCGTCATTCTGCTCGAACACCAGCCCGGTGCGGATTGGCAAGTTCGTCAGCCACGTGGCCGGGTATTCTCCCACGTGCAGGATGTTGGTGAACAAGAACGGTCCCGCTTGCTCCCCAATGACCTGATTGGTGATGACGGGCACGCTCCGCACCACCGCCACGATCACTGGCATCCGCGCCACCCCGATCACGGCGTCTATGCGCACCCGCTCCTTTGCTTTGCGCCACAAAGTAGAGGCCGTTGGAGGGACGTTTCTTGCTTGCGTGCAGTCACGACTCCACTCACATACCCATCGCCATGGCCAACCTCGCGGAGTCTGGTCATTGTCACACACCATCGTCATCGCTTCGTCCTTCGATCACCACGAGCCAGAATCACAAGCGCCACCGCGACGACAAACAGCATCAGCCCTCCGACTACCCATCGCCAGAACCCGTTGGAGGGCGGTCCGTCTGTCGGCAGCGACTCCGAATCCTTCGGCCTCTCCACAGCACCCCCAGCAGCCGATTCGACATAGACATTGGTTTCCGTTCCGCTCCTCGCGTCCGTCGCCAATACAAGTGGTCGCACCGCAGTGTAGTCTTCACGTACAAAATGTTGCTTGTTCTGCCGCCACCACAGCCGCACCGTTGCCCGATACTGTTCTTCATTAACTCCTGGAACTGCGCCCTGGGTTCGCGCCCATTTCCGCGCCTCTTCCGAAAATACCGGAGACCGGTTCAGGATTCCGAACATGATCGCTGCCGCCGCAAAGGATGATCGGTAGACGCCGCTTTCGCCCAACCACTCCGTCCCCGCAGGCTCTTCGGTCAACAAGTCGGCTTCCAGCATGGGGATGATCCACGGTTGTGTCGAATTGGCCAAGAGGCTCCAAGTCTGTTTGAAACGCGATTCCGATGTCGGCGAATCCGTGCGCGCGCGAAACTCTTCCACCACCCGCGCCGCTGTCTCGCGGTCGCCCAAGCCAATAAGGAGTCGTT
>CAZEQV010000452.1:0-2228 GCA_964514435.1 uncultured Verrucomicrobiota bacterium | reverse complement strand
CCTCAGCGCCGTGCGCAGCCGCAAGCACACCGACCTCGCCGCCGACATCGAGGAAGGGCACCAAAGCACCGCGCTCTGCCACATCGCGAACATCTCGTATCGCCTCGGCTCCAAAACGACTGTGAACGAGCTCTCGAAGTCGCTCAGCACGCTCAAGGTCCACGAAGACGTGCAGGACACGCTGGAGCGAACGAAGCGCTGCCTCGCCGAGGCCGGAGTCGCTCTCGACAAGACCCAGCTCACTCTCGGTCAGCACCTGCGCATCGCCGGTGACAAGGAAGCGAACAGCGCCTACCGGGTGCAGTCGAGTTGCATGGCAATGGGACAAGCAGCCGGAGCGGCGGCGGCGCTGGCGGTTCAGCACGGTGTGGACGTGGCCGATGTGTCGCTGGCGGACTTGCGCTCGCTCCTGCGCCAACACGGGGCGATGGTGCCGGAACCAAAACAGTGAACCCGGGGGCCTTGGCCAACCTCGCCGGCCTGCAAGTGGAGGGTGCGGCTATCGTCCCTCAAGCGCCGCGTCGAAAAACTTCACAATGTCCAAACCGTCGGTCTCTTCCATGAACTTCATGGCCGTGCGGGGATGCTGGTTGAGGTAGCCGGTCACCATGTAGGGAATGGCGTAACCCCACCGGAGTTTCTCGCGCATCGGTTCGACGTGGTGTTGGAGGCATTGCAGGACGGGCCTCAAATTGAACTTCGGGTTGTGAAGGAAACTCAAGAGCAACTCCATCGGACAGTTACCGGCGCCGCGTCCGAGACCGCCCATGCTGGCATCAATCATGGTCGCGCCGAGGATGATCGCCTCGATGGTGTTGGCGAAGGCCAGTTGCATGTTGTTGTGCGTGTGAATGCCAATCTGCTTGCCGGTCTGGCCAACGAACTTCTTGAACTTCCGCATGTAGGCTTGAATCTGCTCGGCGTAGAGCGTCCCAAAACTGTCCACGACGTACAAAGTGTCCACTTCTGATCGGGCGAGGATTTCCAGCGCGTTGTCGAACTCCGCATCCGGCACGGTGGAAGCCGCCATGATGTTGATCGTGGTCTCGTAGCCCTTGTCGTGCGCGTCCTTGATCATGTCGAGCGCCGTTGGAATCTGGTGGATGTACGTGGCGACGCGCACCATGTCCACCACGCTCTCGTTCTTCGGTAGAATGTCCGTGTGATAATCCGTTCTCTCGGCGTCTGCCATGACCGATATCTTCACGGTGGATTTCTGATCGCCCACAATCCGTCTCATATCTTCTTCGTCACAAAACTTCCAAGGACCATGTTCGCTGCGGCTGGCAAACTTCTTTGACGCTTTGTATCCGAGTTCCATGTAATCCACTCCCGCGTCCACGTCGGCTTGATACACAGCGCGGACGAAGTCGTGGCTGAACTGATGATCGTTCATCAAACCACCATCGCGGATGGTGCAATCCAGCACTTTGATCTCAGGGCGATAACCGAGCCATCCTTTGATGCCGGTCTCTTTTGCTTGTTTGGTCATAACTGGCTCCTAAACGGGGATTGCGAGGCTAGGCTCGGAAACCCAGCTTGGCAATCCTCAATCCAGCCTGACAAAATTTGCCCGATTGATGGCCTTGCCTTGACCGAGAAACTCGCGCTCAAAATCCGTGCGCGCTTCCTCCGGCAAAACCGGCGCCTCGCGCTGCTCAAACTTGCCGGACGCCCGGAACAGCCCCGTCGCGGACGTGAAATACTGTTCGTGGTCCGTGGCGAAGTTCACAACCCCACCGGGCCGCAAGGTGCGATAAAGGTCACCGATGACAGCGGCGTTAATCAACCGCTTGTGGTGATGACGTCGCTTCGGCCACGGGTCCGGGAACAGAATGTGATAGGTCGTGACCGAGCCGGGAGGCACAAGCTTGGAGAGAAAATAACTGATCTCAATCCGCACCAAGCGGACATTCGACATGCCGACCTTGAGAATTCGCTTGTCCACCTTTCGTAACCGAACCAACAACCGGTCCACGCCTAAGAAATTGCGATCGGGTTGCTGGGCGGCGGCCCAGAGGAGAAACGTTCCCTTCCCGCAACCGATGTCCACCTCCACCGCTGCTTGCCGGCCAAACACATCGTTCCAAACGAACGGATCGAGCCAGTTGGGTGGTTGATAGATTGTCGTGGCGACGGATTCTTCCTTGGGAACGAGCATAAAAAATGGTGCCTAGGGACGGGATCGAACCGCCGACACCGGCATTTTCAGTGCCGTGCTCTACCAA
>CAZEQV010000451.1:0-2253 GCA_964514435.1 uncultured Verrucomicrobiota bacterium | reverse complement strand
CCTCGATCTTCCACGTCACTCTTTTCTCTCCGGCAACTTCCATCCGCATCGTCGTATTCGAACTGCCGCTGATTGTCTTGATGCCTGTGGGAAGAACAAGTCGCGCCGTCACCTTGGCGGCCGCATCGCCGTCGTTTTCGATCACCGCCGAAACCGTCGCCGGCCTGTGCGCCCTGCCGAGAGGCGTCTCGCAGAAGACACTGCGGAGACGGATGGTGGCATTGGTGCCGGCGGCATGTGTATCGGTGATGGTTGTTATGGGAAGTGACAACGCCAGTAGAATGAAGCCGAAGGCTTTGGACTGCTGCAAGAATTGCAGCTTTCTCCGGGCCGGTCGCGTTATCGCCATCGCAAGCCACAAAAGCTGTGGTCTCCACAGCAGTCCAGAGCCTTCGGCGTTACCCAAAGAACCCTTCTTAGCTGAAGCCGAAGGCCCTGGACTGCTGTAAGCATTACAGCTTTGCATTGCTGGTGTCTGAAGCATCGAAATCATCCCACACATTGATCTTGTCGGTCTTGAATCGCCCCACGCTGTCCACGAACGACTTCGGCGCGTTTGTCTCGAACCACGCCGCGCTGCACCAGCGATAATCCTTCGCCAGCTTCACCAGCCGATGATGCACCGGGTTTTCGTTCACGTAACGCAATCGCGCCAGATACGACGTCTGGTGCGTGATGTGCGTCTCGCGGAAGTTCATCCACACACGCCGGCCCGGCGTGTCAGAGAGTGTGTTGACCTTCATCGCCGCTGTGCGGTGAAGCTCCCTCAGCCAGTCGCGCAGTGATTCGCCGGACGCCGCCGGCGACCCGGCTAGGAAATGGTAGTGGTTGCTCATCACCGCCCAAGCCCGCAACGTCCAGCCGAACTCCTTTGCTGTGTCGAGCAGACAATGTGTGACGGCGTCGACCTTCTCAGGGGTGTTGAAAAGCTGCTGCCGGTGATAGGTGGAAGCAGTGACGAAGTAGATGCCGGGCGAAAACAACCAATGGGGCGGGGCGTGCGGCCAAGGGACAGACGATCTCTTCTCTGAAGCCGAAGGCTCTGGACTGCTGTGGGAACCACAGCTTTGGTCGGGAGCGGAGGCAACGGAAGTCATGGGCGGCGAGTATATCGCAAGGCGAGTCGGTAGTCATGCCCCCTCAGAAAGCCGTTCGAAAGCTGCAATTCTTGCAGCAGTCCAGAGCCTTCGGCTTCATTTGGCAACGCTCTTGACCTTGACCAGCGCCACCCCATGCGACTGCACGACGGCGGAGAACTCCTTCTCAAACACGCCAAGGTTTTTCTGCCGCCAGAGGTCGCGGATTCTTTGCTTTCCGCTCACGCCACACTGCGACCATGTCACGGTGAGCTTTGCCGCCGCGGAACCGGGGTTGAAGATGCCCACGGCTTTGCTGCCGTCTTCGAGTTCCTTGATCAGGATTTCACCGCCGTTGGCGATCTCGGTGCGCACGGCCTGTTTGCCCAGCGGATCCTGGTTGATTTCAAGCACCTCGTCGTTGGTGAGCAGGCTCAGTGTGAACTCGTCGAGCCGCTCGATCGGTGTGCCGATGATCATCGGTGAACTCCAGAGACACCAGAGGCTGATGTGCGAGTATTGTTCGTCGGGCGTGAGCCGAGATGGGGTGAGCGGTTTGTCGCGCCAGCCACCGAGCAGGCCGACGCGCAGGTTGCAGGCGTGGTTCCAATGGCCGGGACGCTGGAACGGCGCGTAGGCGTCGTGCTGGAGCATCACTTCGCGGATGCCAACGGCCCATCGGCTCACCGACGCGTCCATCTGAGAGCGGTCCCACAGGTCAATCAGGTCGCCCGTCGTGCGTGTCAACTGGCACAGTCCCACGCAGTCGGCGGCGAGTTTCAGCGGAACGGAGTTCGACAACTCCAACACGATGTCGCGATCTTGGGCCGCCAGCGCGTTGGCCATCCGGCGGGTGAGTTCCACGCTGTCTATCCCCCAATCGTATTTGGCGTAATCGAACCCCCACTCGGCCCATTGCCGCGCGTCGTTCGCCTCGAAAAAATGTTTGCCGCAGCGCCAACTGTCGCGCGGGCGCTTTGGCTTCTCCCACGCTCCTTGCGGATCGTCGCTGGAACCGCCGACGAAGCCGGCGTAGCTCGTGGCCCACGGCGTCGAGTAGATGCCGGCTTTCAGGCCGAGGCTGTGGATGGAGTCGGTGAGCGCGCGCATGTCGGGGAACTTCTCGTTCGGCTGGATGGCGTTGTGTTTGCCGCCGCGTTTGCCCTGCCAGCCGTCG
>CAZEQV010000450.1:0-2259 GCA_964514435.1 uncultured Verrucomicrobiota bacterium | reverse complement strand
GGGACAACACCCAGCGCAACCCGACCTTCGGGGCCGAGAAAGTGGTCAGCGGCTCCACGCCGTTTGCTTTCGAGGCCTGCCTGTGGAAGGCGCGGCGTTATTTGGAGGAACGGCCGGCGCAGACACCGCTGATCACCATCAACAGTTGGAACGAATGGACGGAGGGCAGCTACCTGCTGCCCGACATGCGCTGGGGCTACGGCTACCTCCGCGCTGTCCGCAACGTGTTCGGATCGAGAGGCGGACGATGAACGTGTTTGAGAATCGTTGTGGCGGCGCTTCCATGAACCGCCACACCGGATCGGAATCTTCCCAACACGCGCTCAGACGCCGTGGCGGAATTGTTGCCGGTAGCCGGTCGGGGTCGCGCCGGTGTGTTGGCGGAAGATGCGGGTGAACCGGCCGTAATCTTGAAAGCCGGCGGCGGTCGCCACGCCGGCCACGGATTCGTCGGTCTCGCGCAACAACTGACAAGCGCGGCGCAGCCGCACCCGCAGGATTTCGGCGTGAATGTTGCGGCCCAGCTCGCGCCGGAACAACCGCTCCAACGTGCGTTGGGTCACATGAACCGCCCCGCTCAATGCCTCCACCGTCAATGGTTCGCAGGCCCGGTCGCGTATGACGGCCAGCGCGCGGGCCAGCCGTTCATCGGCGGCGAACGCCAGTTCCGTCGAGGCGCGGGCGACGACGCCGGCTGGCGGAATGTGAATCGGCCCGGCAGGCGCGGGCTGGCCGGCCAGCAAACCGAGCAGGGTTTCGGCGGCGACTTCGCCAATGCGGTGGCCGTTGAGGTCCACGCTGCTCAACGGCACCGGCGCGGTGGCGCACCAGAGCGTCTCGTTGTCACAGCCGAGCACGGCGAATTCTTCCGGCACGCGCCGGCCGAGTTCCCCGGCCAGTTCGACGACGCGGGCAGCGAGTTGGTCGCCGGCCACAAACAGGCCGCACGGGCGGGGTAATCGCGCGAGCCACCGGCGGAGTTCGCGCGTCTTGAGCAAGACGTGCCGGCAGTCGCGCCCGGCGGCGGCGAGGATCGCGCGGAAACCGCCCAAACGTTGGGTGGTGAACTGCCCTTGGCCGAGGCCGGCGAACGCAAATTGGGACAGTCCGCAATGCAATAGGTGCTGGGCGGCGAGTTCGCCCACGCGGTGGTTGTTGCTGACGACGGTAGGGAGCCGGGGTTGTTCGAGCCGGCCGGAGACGTTGACGGCGGGACGGCCGCTGGCGAGGATGAGTTCCTCCAGTTCCGGCAGGAACGCAAACGCGATCGTGCCGGCATGAATGAGATCGAGCTGCGGCGCGCGCAGGGCCTTGGCCAGCAGTTCGGGCATGGCATCCATCAACTTCCAGTGCCACCGGGGCTGGTGGCGGGCAATGACCTGTTGCGCGCCGCGAAACATCTCCCGACCGAGATCGGTTTGCAGCGGCAACGCCAACAGGATGGTGTTCCGAATGGCCACGGCGGACCAAAATAGCGAACTGTCGAGAAATAGCCATACGATTGTCGGCTCCGGCACTATCCGCTCGGTGGCCGTTGTGGGATATTTCAAGCCAATCGAGAAACCTGAAACAGGAAGCATAGACACATGCACAAGACAATCTCTGCAATCGCAGTCGCCGGTGTCAGCTCATTCTTGATGATAACCGGGGTGCAGACACCCAGCGCGTTCGCCACCGAGGGCAGTTGGATAAGCAACACCAGTAATCAGCAGTGGACCAATACCGCCGTGTGGCTGAGCGGCACGGTGCCCGGCTTGACCGCCGCGACGGGTGACATCGCCTGGTTCACCAACAACATCACCGGCGCTCGCACGCTCATCATCTCGAACACGCCCCTCGGCACGGTCACGCTCGGGCAGTTGTACTTCTCGGATGATAACAACAGTTTCACGATTTCGGCGGCCAGCGGTCAGAGCTTGGTGATGGATGCCGGTTTGGGCAACAACGCGACGATCGCCTTTCTTGACGGGAACGCCGCCAGCCACACCATCTCCGCCGCGATCACCTTCAACAGCACGACCTATCTCAAGTCGAATGGGCAGAAATTGACCCTCAGCGGTGGCCTGAGTGGCAGCGGTGATCTGGTTCTGAACGACAGCGGGACGGTGACCATTGGCAAGAGCACTGCCCCCCAGGGCAGTAGCGCTTACAGTGGCGACATCTTCTTGAACGAGGGCTGGCTCGAATTGATCGGCAACGCTGACGATCACATGGGCACCGGTATCGTGCAATTCAACGGTGGCAACGGCTTGTGGCTGT
>CAZEQV010000449.1:0-2261 GCA_964514435.1 uncultured Verrucomicrobiota bacterium | reverse complement strand
GGTTTCGAAGGCTCTTTCATCGCGCTTTCGAGTTCTGTCTCCGATTTGCGGACCGGTTTCTTGGTTGTGGCCGGTAACTTCGTTTCGGTTGTGGGCCAAGCCGGTGGCTTTGGTTTGGTCAGCGCGAGTGCGTGTTCGATGGAAAGGCCGGTTGCCTGCGCGATGACGCAAGCGCGGATTTCTTGGTACAACGCTTCGGCTGTTTGTTCACGCCATCGGGCCATGGCGCGTTGAATTTTGGCCGCTGGTGCGTCGAGAGATTCTTCCGGCTTGGGGAAGGTGACCGGTTGCGCTGTTTCGATGTGCCAAGTGCCGGTCAGGTTACCGGTGGGTTTGGCATTCTGGGCGGAGTACGTGCCGGTCAGTTTGTTAGACTCAACATTGGCTTGGAACTCCAAGATGATGACCGTACCGGGGAGGTAGTTGCGATCCACACGTCCGCCGGTAACGTGGACGGTCAGCTTGGCCGAAAGGCGGTGGTCGTCACGGTTGACCGATTGGATTTCCACCTGATGTAAATCACCCATCCAACGCGGCGTGGTGGCTGGTTCCGCCAGCCACCGTCCGTTGCCGTGGCGGAGCGTCAGCAGCAGGTCATGGTGGACCATGCTGCCAAACCTGTCCGTGTGATGGACGATTTTCTCAAATTGAAGCCGGTAGGTGTGTGACGGTGTCGAAGCACCCGGCAAACTTTTCCGTGCCCGGTCGCGCAGCGATTGCAGGGCTTCAACGTCATGTTCAGGATTGGCATTTACCGAGACAATTCCCAAGAAGAGAATCAGGACGATATTGATCTTCATCGCGAACCTGTTCTTACCATTTGTTTCTGACAAAGCAAACGACCATGAAAACCACCAAGTACGGCAATTTCTCGAAGGACGGCAAGGAGTTCATCATCACCAATCCGCCGCTCGACCGGCCGTGGATGAATGTGTTGTCCAACGGCGCGTGGTGCAATGTCATCTCCCACGTCGGCGGCGGGTACGATTTCCTCGGCAACCCCACCGTCGGGCGGATCACGCGCTGGGCAGCCGGTTAAGTTTCGGCCTGCACTTCGGCGCTTTGTTCTCTTGCACTTCTGATTCGCTCAACTGATTCGGCACTGCTGAGCATCGCTGCAGTATCGGTTCCAAGAATACGATTGACGCCCGAGTTGGATCTCTGTACCCGTCTCACATTCGTTAGCCAAGTGTTGGAGGTAATCAAATGACCGCATTGCGGAGTTGGATGCATACTGGTTTGGTACTCGGTGCGTTCTTGGGCGCGACGAGGGCGTTCTGCCAAGTAGGCGAATACGTTGACCCCAGCAGCATTCCGGAATCTCAAATTGTCTTTGTGGCCGAGGGACGGATTGGCAACGCGGCTGGGGCCGGTGCGCCGACCGAGTTCGAGTTGGACATTGGCGCGACCACTGCGGCCCCGGCAGACACAGCGGATTTCCCATGGATGAGCGGTCAGTCGGAGGTGTTCCGGGTCCAGTATGACCCGGCGCTTTTGACAAATGGGAACCGGTTCGTAGAGTTCTTCGTGGGAGCGTTGAACGTGGTGTACGAATTGCCCAGCACGGTTTACACGAATGCCGCCAGCGGGTGTGGCGATGTGTATATCCGCACGCGGTCGGCCAAGACGGGCGGTTCGATCACCAACATCAACATCAGCGTGACGGTGGCCGGGCAAACGGTTCCGTTGGTTCACAACTCCGTCGGCTCCAGCGGCGGCAACGATGTGGATGTGATCAAGATTGGCGGGCAATTGTTGCAGGCGGGATTTCTAATTACGGGCAACACGACGCTGGCATGGAACCCGTCGAACAAGCCGGCGAGATCGCAATTGGCGTTTCAAATCAAGTTCACTGAATGCCCCGCCATCGCCAGTGTGGAATGGCGCGAGGCCGATCCCGAAGCCGGGTTTACCAACCTCACCAACGACAACCCGGCCAGTCATGGCGGCGGGTTCCGGTTGTTTGCCGAGCAAAACGTGCCGGGCGGATCCGTGCACAGCAACGTGATCGCGCGTGCGAACTTCGTGAACCCGATCCCCGCTGGCCAGACCAATGCGGTGTATTTCCGGTTGTTCGACGTGGATGACCCGACGCAGAATTATCTGGCGGCGACCAACATGGTGAATGTGGCCGACCCGAATGATGTGGATGCGGACACCTTTGATGGGGATGACAACCGGCTCTCGGCCGGCGGCACCGGCTTGGGCGCGTCCCCAGCCGACATCGTCTGCACCAACGTGGTCGGCCCTGCGGATTGGGT
>CAZEQV010000448.1:0-2289 GCA_964514435.1 uncultured Verrucomicrobiota bacterium | reverse complement strand
AAGAGCTTGGCGTTGATGGAAATGGCTTTGTGGCGGGAGCAGCTTGCCCAGCGGGTTTTCTGCCGCTTCACGTAGGCGCGCTGGTGGTGTAGGCCGGTTTTGAGGCTGAGCGATTGCAGGCGCGGGACAAGGTGAGCGTGGGCTTGCCGGGCCAACCAGCGCGTCAACGCCGCGCGGCAGGCTTTTTCGTCATCTATCCGACCGGAGATTTCCAAGCAATCGGGACTTGTGGAGCGGACAGCGACCCACGATGCTTTGGTTTTACGAGCTGTCAAATGCCATGTGCGCCCGATTGCCGGCAACGTGATTTGTTCGGGCAATCGCCACACGGGCGCCGGCTCGAAGAACTTCCGATTGGCATCGGCTCGGTCAAGGGCGGTTTGAATCCAGTGCTTCTTGCGCTCCAGTAATCCCGGCAGCTTGCCGTGGTCGTAGCCTCTTGGCACGGTGACTTCCAAGCCACGCTGCACGCTCACGCGCAAACGGATGTGTCGCGCACGCGAGCTTTCGCGCAGCCGGTACTGAAACAATGCCTTACTCATCGGACTTGGCCCGGTAGTTTGCCTTCCGCAACAGCTTGATGCAACGAGCAACGAAATCTTTGTCCCTTTGGTGAAGGCCGGCAGCGGCGAATTGCTTGGCTAGAATCTTCGTGAACTCGCGGAACAAATCCGTGCCCACGCCGTCCTCCTGCTCAATCCAGCCGGGAAATAGCAGTTCATCGGCTTTGGCTACCAATGCCGCCGCGATCTGCGCGGCATCTTCTGCCGACAACCCGGTTGCGCTCTCCTGGGCGGCCTTGGCAAAGCTCTGGGCGATGGGGCGCTTGGATTCCTGAATCAGCGCGACCGTTTCTTGGGCCAGCCCTTCTAACTCCTTCAACAGCGCCAAGCCGGCAACCGTTCCGTTGCGTTTGAGTTGAACGATCCGCTTCAACCGCTCGCTCAACGCCTGAAATTCCGCGTCCTCACCGGCGCGGATTTGCAGTTCGGCGGCAAGCATTGCTTCGATGTCGAGCGCCTTGGAATCCGGGGGGCGGTCTTTGATATTGGTCAGGTAATTCTCGTCGAGCGTGTAGCTGGGCAGATTGCGCTTCAGTTCCTCGACATCCACATGCTGGCGGATCAGTTCCCGCGTCTTCGCGCCGTCGGCTGGGTCAGTCTCGAACTTCTGCGCGGCGGGATAAAACTGCTTCATGTAATACATCCACAACCGCGTCAGCCAAAGGTACATGGCCTCATAGTCCAGCAAAAACGGGTCGGGATGCAGCGTCTCCCACAGCAGGCTAAGGTTCCGGTATCCCTGCTCGAACTTCTCGCGTTTCGGCTCGTTCACATTGAACCACGCGAGGATGCTCATCAGGTTGGCGTGATCGCCGGTCTTGGGGAAGTCCGCCAGTAACTCGGTCTGCCATTGCATCTCGATCTTGAACTGCTCCCGCAACCGCGTCAGCGGGAACGCCACTTCGCCCAACTCGTTCTTGTCGAAGTTCAGCGCGTCCTGCAATTTCTCGAACACGCCGAAATAGTCAATGATGACGCCAACCTTCTTCAACTCGTTGTCAGGCCGGTTCACACGGGCGATGGCCTGCAACAGACTGTGATCCCGCAGCCCCTTGTCGAGGTACATTCGCTCCACAATCGGCGCATCAAACCCGGTCAGCAGCATGTCGCAGACAATGACGATCTCCACGGCGCGCCATTTGTTCTCCGGTTTCGCCAACTCCGCCGGGGCTTCGGGCTTCTCCTTCTTGAACTCGTCAATCGCCTTCTTCCGGTTCACATCGCCGAGGTAATGCTGCTTGACCGCTTCGCTGTCCTTCTCCGGGTCTTCCGAATAAATCGGCAGCGGCACGCCCGGTCCCAGCAACTCATCCAACGCCGCCTTATACAGCGCGCACGTCTCCTTGTCGTAACACACCACCATCGCCTTGAACTTGTTCGGGCGAACGCGGTTCTTGAAATCGTCGGCGATGTCCTCGGCGATCATCTTGATGCGCTTTGGCAGCTTCAGGATGATTTCGAGTTTGGCATTCTCGCGGCGCAACTGCTCGCGTTCGCCCTCCGGCAAGTGACCGAACTCCCGCTCAAACACCGCATCCAACTTCTCGCCCCATACCGCCCAATCCCCGATTCGCGGCTCGTAATGAATCGCGATGGTTGCTTTGTCCCGGATGGCATCCGCAATCGAGTAGCGACCACCGGGCTGCATGTACCGCTCGATGATTTCCTCGCCCTTGTCGTTCTTACCTTGAATCCGGCCAAAGGCCACATGAGTCCGGTGTCCTGT
>CAZEQV010000447.1:0-2296 GCA_964514435.1 uncultured Verrucomicrobiota bacterium | reverse complement strand
GGGAAACTCGTCCACCTCATACGCGCCGGTCACGTTGCGGGGACAGCGATCGTCGGTCACATGTTGATCATCAAACCCGTCCAACACCGCCAATGTGGCCGTCGCGCCGAAGGCAAAGTCACCGGCTTCATTGCGTTGCGGATCATTGGCGCAATCGAAGGTCACCTGAAACACAACATTCATGCTCTGCTTTGGACGCAAGCGTACCGGCCATTGTTTCCGGTCCGCTAACGCGGTCAACGGCAGCGGACAGGTTCCCGGCGATTCCATGTTCAACTGGACCATGCCGGCCAATTTGCCCGCATCCGGTATGGTCAGCGTGTAGGAACAGCGGTTCTGAATCCGGACACGCACTGGTCGCATTGTGCCGGTTGTGACGCGACCCGGCGCTCTTACTTTGGTCACCGCCAGATCGTCCGCTGTCTGGACGTGATGCGTGAGGGCAAGAAAGCCGGTACGCTCGTTCGCGGCGCGAAGAATAACCGGATAGATTCCGTTGGTTGCCGTTTGGGCAGGGGTGACGGTGACAAGCAGCGGCGTTGCGGAGAATGATTTCAGTGAGACGGAAGCCGGATTGACGGCGACGGTCCATCCTTCTGGTGCATCCGCCGTGATGTGGATGAACGAGTCGGCGCACAACGGATTGTTCAGGTTGCGAATGGTCACGTGGTAGGTGAGAGACTCGGACCGTTGGCCGACGAGTTCTGGCAGGCTGGCGGTAAGTTGCGGAGGTTCCGGCACGCAGTCAAACGCAGCCTGCAACGTGACAGATTCGGCTGTGCGCTGAATCTGGGCCACGTAGATCTTGTTTGCTGCATCGAGAAAATAGGAGGGTTGGCCACCGCTGCCGGGTGCGAAGTCCGAAAGCGACTTGATGAAGTATGTGTTGCCGGTGCCTTTGTGACGGTGGACGCTGGTGCGATCCGCGTAATCCTGACTCAACACGACGTCGTAGGCATGCTTGCGCCGGTACGAGAAGAAGTAGGATTGATCGCCGCCGGGCACCGGTATCGTGAGAACTTGTGGATGCGCGACGGTTCCGGGAAACAAAGCCAACGGTGAAATTTGCAGGATGGCGTTGGTGGTCAAGGTCACAGTCTTGCCGGCTGGCAACCAGCCCATTTCGACCTTGTGGGGCGCGTTGGCGTGGCGCATGTCGGACGAGGTGAACCCCATGATGCAGGACCGATCGCAGTATTCGCAGTCCTTGACCCCATCGTTGTTGGCGTCCGTGGAGGCGTGATTCATGCCGAAGTTGTGACCAAGCTCGTGGGCGTAGGTGGCCCCGTATGAGCAGGCGTTGACCCAAGAGCGAATCCCGCCCAAGTCAGCCAATCCCTCCCAGTTGCAGCCGATCGTGTCGGGCAACACGTAACAACGCAGGTCGTACTGATCGAGGTTGACGCCCGATTGTGTGGCGGCGGCATCCGCTGCGTCGGCCCACTCGTCCGGTGCGCATCGGCTTCGTCCGTTGGAGTTGATGGTGAACGGTCCCAGAACGTCACCGGACACCGTGACATTGCTGTAGGACATTTCCGCGATCAGCCCGGCCATCGACCGCGGTCCTTCGAACAGAACGCGGTGAACATCACCGGATGAACAAAACAGGGACGCATCAAGCAAGTTGACCATGATGAAGGCCACCCGCTGCTGCCCGCTCACGCTCGGAATGGAGTTGGGGCTGCGCCGGGCAACCGATGGCTCCCGAACTTCGCACCGGAATGTTTCGGCGTCGTCCTGCGCGGACGCCAACAAGAGCCTACCGGCCAGGATCAACACGACGATGGACTCGAAACGGAACATGCCGGCCAGTATTCGAACCGGAAGCCAGGTCGTCAATCAGTCTGTCAGAAAATTGCGCTTCATTGCCGGGGAGTTTTCCGGCAGGTTCAGGGTCGTGAGATGGCTGAAGTTCATCATCGGATTGCTGCTGTTGCCGGCCGGCGGCGCGTTGACGGTCAGCGTGTGGGAAATGGCACGCGGGTTGGCGCTCGCCCAGCACGCTTCGGCGCGGACATTTGGGGCCGCGTTCGCGGCCGGGTATGCCGTGTGGTTGGTCGTGTTCGCATTGCTGCCGAAACCTTCCCGGACTTACGTATTCGGACACGAACTGACGCACGCGCTGTGGGCGTTGATGATGGGTGCACGGGTAGGCGGGTTGCGCGTCGGCAAGTCAGGCGGACAGGTGCGGACTAGCAAGACCAACTGGGCAATCACGTTGGCGCCATACTTCTTTCCGTTCTACGCGATGTTGTTCATCGCGCTGTTTTTCATCGCACACGCTATCGGGGACTTG
>CAZEQV010000446.1:0-2310 GCA_964514435.1 uncultured Verrucomicrobiota bacterium | reverse complement strand
TTCACGCTCGAGCCCGGGAATGATCTGTCCCACGCCGGACAAAAACGCGAGCGGTTCACTGCCAACTGAACTGTCGAGCGTCGCGCCCGTGGCATCGGTGAGCGTGTAATGGAAGGTGATGACTTTGGGATTCATGCGTTGTCCTCTATTTATGAGCCGCGACGATAGGGACAACAGCACGGAATGTCCAAGTGATTTTTTTAAGACGCGAGCGGTTACAGTGCGGGGGCGCGAAGCGCCCCCGCCGAGTGTCCCTGGTCCCCTCAATTGTTCAAATCAGCGATCGGAACCTTGCCAGCGCTGAGTTTGCCTTTGGTCACAAGAATTTCGCCTTCGCTGCTGCCCACATCGTCCGTGAACTTGACATCCAGGACGCCCGTCACGTTCGCCTTGATGGCCGTAGGCGGACCTTGCGGGCTGTTTACGTATGTTCCGGTCAGGATCAGATACCCGCCGTTGAGGCGGTTGTCCGTGCCGCCGACATTATGCACCTCCAATACCAGCACGAAGACACCCTTCTTCAGGTCTCCGATGACGGAGCCTTTCTCTTGGGAGGCGATGGTGGTCAGCACAGTCGAGGTGTTGGTGTCGAACACAACCAGCGCCACTTCTTCTTGGACAACATCCACAACCAGCGCGAGGATCTGGTTTGCAGGCGCCGGATCATCCACGCTGCGTCCCAAGGCAAGACTGACCAGATTCTGCCCCGTGCCTCTGATCTTCTCGATTCGGAGCGCGCCCATGTCGTCATCTTGTGTGGCGCCGCTCAAGGCCAACTTCGCGGCAAACACGTGTGCCGCCTGGGCCTGCCCGGCGGTGGTGAAACACACCAACACCGCCAGCGTCGTGACAAGCAATACTTTCCATGCATGATTCATATGAATCTCCTTTCGATGAGAATCATCACCGGCAGCGTTCATGGCCCGAGACCATTGTCGCCAACACGGCGCTCGTCAGTGCGTTCTCCAAGCAGGATAATACGCCTGCTGGCGCGCTTTGCAAGCCGGCCATCCGGTCAGGGCGCAGTTCGAATTCTGGGGCAAGCAATTGTAGGGCGGAAGGGTCTGTCGTTTAGGCTTTCCGCCGCCGGCGTCAATCGAGGGTCGTTCACGGCGCACACCCCCAACGAAGGGAATGTGCGCCCTGCAATCCGGTCGCTGTTTAGAGGTGCCAAACGTACCCGCCCGGGTCACTTCAGCCATTTCGGTTGGTAACGCCCCAGTCGCATCGTCACGGTCTTGGTCTCCGTGAACTCCAGAACTGCGTGCGGTCCCAATTCGCGGCCGAGGCCCGACTGTTTGTAGCCGCCGAACGGCAACTCCGGTGCGCCATCCATGAAGGTGTTGATCCAGACCGTGCCGGCCCTGAGCCTTCTTGTGAGCCGCAACGCCCGGTCAAAGTCCTGCGTCCAGACACTCGCCGACAACCCGTAGAGCGTCGAATTGGCCATCTCCAGCGCTTCTTCCTCGGAACGAAACCGGATCACGGAGAGTACCGGACCAAAGATTTCCTCGTGTGCGACATTCATTTCCGGACGAACCCGGTCCAGCACGGTCGTTTGGATGAAGCGTCCCTTACCGGCTGCCAGACGTTCGCCGCCAAGCGGGATGACCGCGCCAGCTTGCCGGGCGCTCTGGATGGCCTGCAGAATCTTTTGTTCCTGTTTCTCGTTGATAATCGCGCCGATTTTCACCTTCTCGTCGAGAGGATCTCCGACTGGTATCGTTTGGGCCGCCCTAATCACACGCGCCACCAAATCCTCGGCGATGCTTTCATGAACCAGAATGCGCGAGCCGCTGTTGCAGCACTCGCCCATGTTGAAATACACGCCGAACACCACCGCATCCACGACCGCGTCCAGCTCCGCGTCCGGGAAGATCAGTTGCGGATTGTTCCCGCCCAGTTCGAGCGCGACTTTCTTGAGGTTGCTGCCGCTGGCGGCGGCGATCTTCTTGCCCACCGCGGTGGAGCCGGTAAATGAAATCAAATCCACATCGGGAGATTCCGCGAATGTTTGTCCGACGGGGTCGCCGTACCCCGTGACGACGTTGCAGACGCCATCCGGCAAGCCTGCTTGCTGAAGCAAGCCGGCAAGACGGACCGTAGTGCCACTGGTGAACTCGCTGGGCTTCACAACACACGTGCACCCGGCAGCCAACGCGAACGGGAGTTTTTGGCTGATGATCAGCAGGGGAAAGTTCCATGGTGTGATCAAGGCGCACACCCCGGCAGGCTCGCGCAACGTCAGGCCAAGCATGCCATCGCCGAGCGTGTTGGTGGTTTCTCCGTGTAGATGCCGGCTCAGCGCGG
>CAZEQV010000445.1:0-2310 GCA_964514435.1 uncultured Verrucomicrobiota bacterium | reverse complement strand
CAACCTCTACGCCGTTCACAAGGACGGGTTCGTGACAGCAGAACAGTATCTGGCCGTGATGGACTCGTTCTCGCTCGATTACGAGATTCTCAAGGATTACAGCCACTACTTCCGCGAAGCGGACAAGATCGCCGTGACGATCCGTGTGAAGGAAAAGTGCATCAACCCCAAAAAGATCGTCGCCAAACTCCAGTCCGAGAACCGCGCCAAGGTCATCTTCCAGACCAATGTGGACCGGATTGACAGCGATACCGGCGCGATCTACACGGGCGACAAACTTCTCGGCACCTACGACGCCATCGTCAATGCCACCTACACCAACCCCAACCTCGGCCTGTCCCGCGAGAAACGATTCAACGTCAAATGGGAATTGTGCATGTTGGTGGTCTGCCAAGCGAACCTGCCGAAGGGCACCGCCATCACCATCATGGATGGCCGGTTCGGTTCGCTCTACCCCGCCTACGAAGGACTTTATACGGCCTCCTCCGTCCAATTCACGCCATTCCTTTCCTTCCACTCCGTTGAACAGGCACTCGATGCCTACCGGCGGCGCGAAGAACTTGCCGCATCGTTAAGCCCGGCGGCCAAAGTCGTCGAACACGTCCAATCTATGATGAACGTCAAGCTCACCCCGTTCGAGCCGTGGGTGGTGTTCAAGGCCAAGCTCGCCGACGGCAAAGGCGACACGCGCATCACCGAAGTCCGCAACGAAGGCCGACTGTACTCCGTCTTCTGCGGCAAACTGGATGCCGTATTCTCCGCTTCCGACCGGATTGTTCTGGAGTTGATATGAGCCATACTCCCCAAGTGTTTTCCACCGGCATCCGTGACAGTGTCTTTGGCACGAATTGCACAGTAGCGGACTGCGTCAACATCTACAAGGCGCGCCTCGGCGACAACTGTTTTGTCGGCCCTTGGGTTGAAATCCAAAACGATGTTGTCATAGGCAACAACACCCGTATCCAATCGCACACGTTGATCTGCGAACGGATGACGATTGGCGACAATTGCTTCATCGGCCACGGCGTGATGACAGCCAACTGCAGTCATCCCCGCAGCGGTGACAAGAGTTGGAAGTGCAACCCGCCGCAAATTGGAAACAACGTCATGATCGGTTCCCACGCCGTCATCCTGCCCGGCGTCAAAATTGGCGACTACGCCCAAATCGGCGCGGGTGCCGTCGTCACCAAAGATATCCCACCAAACACCGTCGTCATCGGGAACCCGGCCAGACCGGTTTAGCCAAAATACGAATTCTTGTATACTGCCTCACCCAAGGACAAACGGTCGCTCGAACTCGACATTCTGCGTGGGGTAGCCATCCTGCTGGTGCTGGGTTTTCATTGCGGGCTGGAACCGACGACCTTCCCGGCTTGGCTGGCTCCCACGATTCAGGTTTGGAAAGAGATCGGCTGGACCGGCGTGGATTTGTTCTTTGTCTTGAGCGGATTCTTGATTTCCGGACTGCTCTTTGGCGAATACAGCAAGCATGGGCACATCTGCATCTCGCGTTTTCTCATCCGCCGGGGTTTCAAGATTTACCCGCCGTTCTACTTGCTTCTGGCATTCTCCGTTGTCGCCAAGCTAACGTTCTCGAAACCATTTGAATGGCAACCCTTCTTCGCTGAGCTGTTTTTCGTTCAAAACTACTTCAAGGGTTTCTACGGCCACACTTGGTCACTGGCAGTCGAGGAACATTTCTATCTGCTTTTGCCAATTTTGTTGCTGACTCTCTGCCATTGGTCCTCGCGCAAGGACAATCCGTTTCACCGCTTGCCAGTCATCTACGCGGCGATTGCTGCGACCTTGCTCGGTTTGCGCTGCCTGACGGCGTGGCAGATGCCCTATGACGTACGAACACACATACTGGTGTCGCACCTCCGATTGGATTCGCTCTTTTTTGGCGTGCTGCTCCGCTACTGGTATCACTTCCACAGCGCGATAACCGCCCAATGGGTCCGCCGTCACTCGTTTTGGCTGCTACTCACCGCTGTGGCGCTGGTGTTACCGGCCGCCTTTTTGCCACCGGATGCGCCGTTCATGCATACCGTCGGTTTGCTGTTTCTGGCCGTGGGTTACGGCATCATCCTGATCGGGTTTGTCAGCGCCAATTCACCACTCAAATCCCGCGTGACGGCGTGGCTGCGTCCCATGGCAACCATTGGTTTCTATTCTTACTCGATCTACCTGTGGCATATCCCGGTCGCAAAATGGGGCAAATACTACATCCAAAAATCCCTCGCCCCACCGGCCACCGTGTCCCTTTTACTCTACATCGCCCTGAGCCTCGCCGTGGGTATCGCAATCGCC
>CAZEQV010000444.1:0-2317 GCA_964514435.1 uncultured Verrucomicrobiota bacterium | reverse complement strand
GCGCCATGGTGTGCCGCGGTGTCAATGCCCCGTGCCAATCCGCTGACCACGGTCACGCCTAGTCGCGCCAGTTGATAGGAAAGCTTCCGGGCCGATTCCTGGCCGTACAACGTCGTGCGCCGCGACCCCACCACGCCGATGGCCAGAACGTCGTTCTCCTTCAGTTCGCCGCGCACATATAACACCAGCGGCGGATCATAGATTTCACGGAGGTTCTTGGGGTACTCGGCATCCTCGCGTGTGACGACCCGCACGCCCGCCTTCTCGATTCGCGCCAGTTCCGCCTCCAAGTCCACCGTCTCCCGCCAGTGCAGAATGTTGCGCGCGACTTCTTCGCCCACGCCTTCGACGGACATCAGATCACTCCTGCCGGCCTCGAAAATGTTTTGCGGCTGTTCGAACTTTTCCAACAACGCCCGCACCCGCACCGGGCCGACTTCATCCACCATGTTCAAGGCAATATAGGCTTCCCGTGATGTCATGAGTCAAAGGCTTGTGGGTGGCTACTTGCGGGGACGGAGCTTCAACTCCATTTGCGGATCCCGCAGCAGCCCGTAGTTTTTCAACAGTCGCAGAATCTGAAGCAAATCCGATTTCTGGTAGTTGCGATTCACCGCCACCTGTCCGATCAGATCGGACAAAATCGTTTCGAACGACAGCACGCCATCCACGCCCCGGCTGCGCAACACCTCGATGCTCTTGGTGCGCAACTTCTCGTCCTTGGACAATCCCGGCATCACCAATATCTTTCGCAGCCCCTCGGCTCCCACCAGGCGGTGCGCCTCTTCCAGCGCCTTCTTTTCGACGAAACGGAAAATCCTCGGCTGATGCGCCAGCACGCCGGGCGCGAACCGTTCCGTGTGCCAACCTTTCACGGCCACAATGGCCCGCGATATGTTCCGCAGCGAATCGGCCGTGACCTCGAAATCCAGTTCGGCTTCCGTGGGCTTGAACCGGGGGTTCGACACCACGATGCAGGTTTCGTCCTCGGCAGGATTGCGGCGCGCCGGTAGGGCGTATTTCCGCCGTTGGCACAACAGAAAACCGTGCGACTCGAAGAATTCCCGGACAATCATCTCATCAACGGCAGACATCAATGACCTCCGCTATGTCTTCGTCAGTGACCGTGTCCGTCACGACGGCTGCGCCCAGCCGCTTCAACAACACAAACCGCAGCCGGCCGGCTTGGGCTTTCTTGTCGAGATTCATGGCTTGCCGGATCTGATTCATGTTGAATGAGCCGCCCAGCTTGACCGGCAACCCGCTCAACTCCATCAAGCGCCGCAACCGGTCGGCTTCCTTTCGGCTCAGGCCCGCGTGTTTCACCGACAGTTCCGCTGCGCAACGCATTCCCATCGCCACCGCTTCGCCATGCAGCAATCCTTCGTACTCGACCAACGCCTCCATCGCGTGTCCGATCGTGTGCCCAAAATTCAGAATGGCCCGCAACCCGCCTTCGCGCTCGTCCTGGCTGACCACCGCGCCCTTGATCTCGCAACAGCGTTGAACAGCGTGCGACACGGCATCGGCATCCAGTCCCAGCACCCGGTCGTAGTTGTGCTCCAGCCAGTCGAAGAATGACGCGTCGTAAATCGCCGCCGTCTTGATCACCTCGGCGAACCCGGCCCGCAGTTCGGACTCCGGCAACGTCTCCAACGTTTTGGTGTCCACGACCACCATCTTCGGCTGGTGGAACGCGCCCACCAAGTTTTTCCCTTGCGGCAGGTTCACGCCCACCTTGCCGCCCACCGAACTGTCCACCTGCGCCAACAAAGTTGTTGGCACTTGCACCAAGGCAATTCCGCGCAAATAACAAGCCGCCACAAATCCGGCCAGATCACCCACCACGCCGCCGCCCAAGGCCACGATAAATGATGTTCGGTCGAGTCCGAGGCCCGGCAACTTTTCAAAGAGCCGGTTGGCTTGCCGCAGTGATTTGGAAGCCTCGCCGGCCGGCACGTCCAGGACTTCGCAGGAAAAACCGGCTGCAGCCAATGACGATTTGACGGTCTCCGCGTACAAGGCTCCCACGCGGATGTCCGTGATGATCACGCCCCGCTTTCCCATGTGTAGCGATTGCAGAAACCGGCCCAACCCCCCCAGCGTACCGGCGCCAATGCAAATATGGTAGCCGCGCTCGCCCAATTCGACGCGAACGTGGCGCGGAGCGGCTTGGTTCATGGCAGACATCGCGCCAGCCATAACCTTGCCCCTCAATGCCTGTCAACTCTCAATCCCGGACAAGGCGGTGCGCAGGCGCACCGCAATTTGTGAACAGGTCTAGAATTGTGGGGCGCGAATCCCTGTCGTATAGGGT
>CAZEQV010000443.1:0-2329 GCA_964514435.1 uncultured Verrucomicrobiota bacterium | reverse complement strand
AGGAACGCCGCACGATTTCATTGGCAGCGGCGAACTGCTGATACCGGGCCACCTTCTTCACCGCCTTGCCTTCCTCGACCTCGAACACGATGAAATTCCGCATCAAATCCAGCAGGTTGCGCCGGTCGAACAGGCCGAACACCGACCGCTTGATCTTCTCCTGCTCCGGGATGTGCGTGTGCGGCCACGGATCGCGCCACTCGTGCCAGGTGTGAAACTTCGTGCCGGGCACGCCGTACATGAAGACCAACTCGTTGACCGCGCCGCAGAACACATTGGAGTAATACAACCGGGGCGCTTCCCGACCGTACCGGCCGCATTGCTTCGCGCCTTCCGTCCAATCAATGTGCCAGTCGCGCCCGGTGGTCTTGGCCTCGATGTTCACCAGCGGGATGCCGTTGATGAACAGCACAATGTCCGTGCGGATGTTGTCGTGTGGCCCTTCCACCCGGAACTGGTTCGTGGCGAGGTAATCGTTCTTGTCGTCGGGCGTGCCGGCATTGTCGTAGTCAATCAGGACAATGTTCTGCTCCGTCTCGTCCACGGCGAACCCCATCGTCTTCTCGTTGCGCAGCCACTTCAACCATTCCTGATTGTCGCGCTCGTTGCGCAACCGCGAAATTACCCGCTCGGCCCGATCATCGTCGGTAATGACGCCCGGATTCAACGCGATCAGCCGCTCCTTGAGAATCGGCAGGAGCAACACTTCGCGCTCGTCCACCGTGCCGTCGTCGCGGCGCGCCCGGTATTCACGGGCAACCGCTTTGGCGTCCTCGTACCGCCAACCGAGTTCGTCCGATTGCAGCCAATCCAGAATCGGGTTCTCGACGGTGCGCTCCTCGTTCGGGAGCACAACGACCTCCGTCGTGGCAATGGCAACGGTTTCAGGCATGTCTGATCCCCGGGAGCAATCTCATTTGGCTTTCTCCTGCCCCAGCTTCCGCAACCTGCTCGCCAGATCGGGCGGCACAGTGAAGACCATCATCTTCCCCCGTTTCTGCATATGCAGAAGCTCACGACGCTGTAATTGCAGCAGATCCGTGCGCGCTGTCTGGTACACCACGTCGTGGCTCTTTTGATGGCTTTCGATTGTGTATTCTTGGTAGGGATGCTTCAGCGCGTGACGGATGAGTTCTCCCTGCCGGTGATTGAACAGCCGTAGCACCTTGAGCCTGGAATCCAGTTCGCGAACCTCGGCGGTCTTCCGATCAATATAGGCGTGAAGCTCTTGGATGGCCCGCCGGATCACCCGGGTCTGGGCCACGATGAAATGCGTCAGGTCGTTGTCGTCCGACTCCGTGTCGAGAAACGACCGGGCATACTGGACCGGTGCCTTCCGCAGAATCGTCGAGATGGAGATGAACTCGAACAACCAGAATCCCCGGTGCAGCATCGCCCAATAGAACAGCGCCCGCGCCGTCCGACCGTTCCCGTCCACAAACGGATGGTCATAGGCCAGCCAGAAATGCAGGATGATGGCGCGAACCACCGGATGAATGAAGTAGCCGGGGGTCTTCTCATTGGCAAAATCACACATCGCCCGGCAACGTCGCTCCAATTCTTCCGCCGCCGGCGGCTCGTGGTACACCTCGCCTTCGATGTCGTCCACGACCACCTTCTGGTCCGGACGGCGCAACCGACCGGCCATCGCGGGATCATCGAGCGTCTTTTCCGTCACCAGCCGGTGCAGCTCCAACACCAGCTCCGGCGTCATCGCTTGCTCCTGAATGTCCACGATGTGGCGCATCGTGATGTAGTTGTTCAGGATCATCCGCTCGCTCTTGTCGCGGGGCGCGCGCCCGGTGCGGATCATCTCCTTGGCGACCTCGCGGGTCGTCACCGCGCCCTCCAATTGGCTGGACGTGATCGCCTCCTCCATCAGCGACCGGATCAAATACTGGTCGCGCGTCTGCGGGTTTTGGATGGGTTCCGGCACCCGCAACGCCCCGCCGGCGCCGCGATCAATGTTGTGCAACTCCTCCTGCACCAGATCGGGCACGAAGAACTGGAACGCCTCGCCCGCCTTGTCCGTCAGGGGCAGCTTCCGAAACTGGCCAAACCGTTGCATCTTCAGCCCCAGCCACCATTCCCGAACCGACACCCCCTTGGGCGGCGGCAAATACCGGAGTTTATCCCAATGGAGATAATCCCGCGTCATGGACCCGGCGGGCATTGTCTGGAGAATTTTCGTGAGTTTTGTCGGCTCACCGAACTCCTCCAGCAACTCCTTCATGGACGGCGGTTTCTGCGGTTTGCGTATGACCATTGGACGCCTGCTAATTTTCTACTAACGAATACTAGATTAGTTTTTACCGTGGTCAACTACTAA
>CAZEQV010000442.1:0-2337 GCA_964514435.1 uncultured Verrucomicrobiota bacterium | reverse complement strand
GCTGCCTGAGAGATCACGATCTACTTGTCAATCGCTCGGACTGGTGAAAGGATGATCCGCACACTTCTCGTTTTGTTGGTCGCGCTCCACCCGGCAGCGAAGGCGCAGTATCCACATGTTGTGCTCTCGAACGGGACGGTGCAGGCGCTGGTGTACTTGCCGGACGCGACCAATGGGTACTATCGCGCGTCGCGGTTCGACTGGTCGGGAATGATTGGCGCGGTGGAATACGGCGGACACAAGTTCTTCGGCGAATACCGCGTCCGGCCCCACGACCCCACGCACACCGAAGATGCCGTCGGGCCGTCCGCCGAATTTGGCATGAGCGATCCGCCTGGCTATGCGACCGGTGACACGTTTCTGAAAATCGGCGTCGGTCGTCTGCGCAAACCGGTGGAGCCGAAATACTGGTTCGCCAACCGCTATGAGATCGTGGATCACGGCCGGTGGCGCGTGACGCACGGGCAAGAGTGGATGGCATTCACCCAGGTCTTGCCGGGGGCGTATATCTATTCGAAGCGCATCAGGCTGACCCGCGCGGGCTTCGTACTGCATCACCGGCTCAAGAACATTGGTCGGCAAGCTCTCGTCACCGATCACTACATCCACAACTTCGTCGTCTTCGATGACCAGCCGGTAGGGACGAATCACGCGGTCGAGTTGCCATCGCCTGTCGCGACCCAAACCGTGCGCGACACCGTGCGCATCGAGGGCCGCGCGATCCGGTATCTGACCGAGCCGCGCCCCGACGTGGGGTATCGGGCTGAACTCAAACCCACTCCCGGCAATGCCGCGACATTCACATTTGGCGGCCGGCAACTGAGCTTTCGTGGGAATCGGCGACCGACGAAAATGATCTTCTATGGGATCGGCAAGGCGGTGTGCGTGGAGCCGTTTTTGGACATTCACCTCAACCCCGGAGAGACGTTCACTTGGGACAGCGCCTATGAAATTCGAAACTGATCCCGGTGGGGATGGCAGTGCGTTGGCTGGCATCGGCCTTGTTGCGATAGATGCGCGGAGCTGAGACGGGAGGCGCATCTGTGACGGTTGGTCACGCGGTTCCAGCGTGAGTTTGGGCGGCTCGATATTTTCGTCAACCATACCGGAAAAACGCCAGCGAGTTCGGCTGGTATTTTGTTGTTAACATCCTGTGCGGTGTCTAATAGTGAAGGTTGTGACGCGCCAACGAACAAGAACTCATGGGGTGCGCTCGGAAGCCGCGGGCAGACAGTGGTTCTGGGCCGCGCCGGTATTGCTATCACCGGCTGAAAACACTCTTGGGGTGCCCTCAACTGGCCAAGACTTCCAACGACACCCGAACACATTCATATGTCAGACTCGCTCTCGAAGGTCGAATTGACGGCGTTGATCAGCCCACGGCAGCAGGCACTGCGCCGTGCCGCCCTACTGCGGCTGCACCGGCAACACTGCTACGAGCTGTATCGCGACGACGGCTCATTTGCGCTGCCGGGTGATCACAATTGGCGGTTGTATTTGTGGAACGCCTTGTCGTTGTTCGATGGTGAGCCGATCCATATTCGCCGCGCCAACGCCATGCTGCGCCAGGTTGCCGGTCAGCCGGCCGGCCATTTCTGGAGCAGCGCGGCCAGCAGCATCGCGGCGCGGTTTGCCGACCGGCTGGAGCCGGACGTGCGCGACATGTTGTGGCGACGGCTGGCGACGGACACGGCCGCCGAAGCGGGCCAGCGGTTTCGCGGTTACAATGACAACTACCCGGCGATGGCCGCGGTAGCGATGTTGGTGGGGGCACCGGCCGTCGGCGAACACCGCTATCGCGACGAGGGGCTGGCGTGCCTGGACTCGGCGCGGCAGTTGTTGACGCGGCGCGGGATGCTGAGCGAATACGCCAGCCCGACGTACAGTCCGATCACCTTGACCTGTCTGGCCGAGATTGTCGAGTGCAGTCCCGATGCCGCCGCGCGGCGGTTGGCCCGGCAACTCGAAGCGCGGGTGTGGGCCGAAGTGGCCAGCCGGTTTCATCCCCAGACCTCGTTCATAGCCGGACCGCACAGCCGCGCCTATCTGGCCGACATGTGCGCGCACTGCCACAACATTCACGTGATTTGTTATCTGGTGTTCGGCCGTCGGGCGTTTGTCAATCCGCTCACCGCGCTCTTTCCTCCCATTCCCGGCCAGATCCTGCACGGCAACCGCGCGGAGTTCACCCGCGGCCACATCGGTTGGCACGCAACGGCGACGTACCATCTGCCGCGGCACATCGCCGCGCTGGCCCTGCAAAAACGCTACCCCTGCGTCGTCGAAGCCACGAGCGAACAGGCGGCGTTCCCCCGCAATTTCTTCGCGCGGGAGCGG
>CAZEQV010000441.1:0-2340 GCA_964514435.1 uncultured Verrucomicrobiota bacterium | reverse complement strand
CACCAGGGTCACGTTCTCGACGTCGTAGAGCGCGTGCCCGCCGAGCATGTCCTTCTCTTTGAGCATCTCCTCGATGCGCACGCTGCCCGCCTCGGTGAGCGCGACCTGCCGCTGCTTCTCGTCGCCGATGACGTGAAACTTCATCCGCGCGCCCCAGTCATCAACCTCCCCGTCGAGTTTGAAATTCTTGGTGCGCTTGGAGAGTTCCGTCGCCAGAATCTCCTTGCGTCCGCTCTTGCTGCCGGCCAATTGCGCGGCATCGTACCGGGCTTTGAGGACAGGACGAAGTTGCGCGGCCATCCTAGCTTGCTCGCTGGTCACGCGCAGCGGAATCGTGGCCACCCTGAAATTATCCAACCCCTCGATCCGCGAGATGCCATGGAATCCCTTGCCGGCGGCGGCGTAGCAATTCCCGTTTTCCGCCCGCAGAAAATGTCCGCCCCAACCTTCCCATTCGTGTTTGCGGCCGGTCACGTCGAAGCCGCGCTGCACGGGCATTCCCCACCCCCAGCCGCCGCTCTCGCCGGTGAAAAACGTCCCAATCACACACCCAAACTCCACCGACCACACATACCAGAACCCCATGTTGCTGTTGACGACGGCGATTTCGCCCACGTCGGACTTGGTCATGGTTCCGCCCGTGAACTTCCACGGTTGCACCTGCACTTGTCCGTCAATGAGCGGAATGTAATCGCTGGGTTTGGTCGTGACCGGTCCGCCTTTGATCGTGCCGTCAGCGCGCACGATATACGGCTGCCCCTCCTGGATCATCGAACCATCTTGCGCCACATACTTGAATCCGTTGTAACCCGGCTTGGCGCTGCGCGGTCCGCCGAGCGTGTAATTCCGACCGTAGTGCGGCGCGAGCCGGCTGTAATCGAACGGCGCAAAATCCTTCTTGGTGAACACCGGCACACCGGCCTCCGTCCACGAGGAAGGTTTGGCCCGCATCGAATGGCCCCACAGGGAAAGATCGGGTGCCGCTTCCATCCCTTTGAAATCGCCCGGCAGCTCTGTCGCCGCAAACAACTCCACCTCTTCCACCTGATACCTGCCGTCACCGTTGCGATCCACCCAGATGAAGACTTTGCCGGTAAGGTCGAACTTCGCCCAATGCCGCTTCCAGGTTTCCTTGCCCAACAGAAAATGCGAATGGGCGGCTTCGCCCATGACCACGCAGGAACGCCATGTCTCGCCCTCGAGTATGTTGATCGTTCCCTCGCCAACCACGTACCGGCGTCCTTTGTGATAGATGGGTTCCCCGATGCCGGTGTAGGCAAAGGAATTGTTCACCTTGGACGGCGTTTCCTCGCTGCGCAGCCGGTCATTCAAGTTCTTCAACCGGCTCGTTCCCTTCTCCCAGTCCAACGCAAACTCCATGCTCCGGTAATAAAACGCTTTCAAATTGCGATCCAGCCAGCCTCCGCCACCGTACATCGGCGGACCGAGAAACTCTTCCACAAACCTGCCGGTCGAGTCATAACGGGCCACGCGCTTGGGCGTAAATGTCTCTTCCGCCACCCAAATGCTGCCGTCTTGGGCAATCGCCACGCCGCTCGGTTTCTCCACCACATCGGGGTTCCATGCGCCACGTTTGTGCTCGCCCTTCTCGCCGATGGTGAACAGATGCCGGCCGGCATGATCCAGCACCACCACTGCCCGACGCTCGCCATCGCCCACGGCCACGCGGTCAACCGTTGCCGCCAGCGACAACGCTCGCGGGAAACTCTGGTCGCCAAGCGGACTGTGTTTCAATCCGGTCGCGCCGACTTCCGTCTGGCACAGTTTTCCGTTCACCACACTGAACAACGTGCCATTGGGCGCAAACGTCATCGCCGCAATATCGTATTCGCTGCCAACCCATTGACTGATGGGCTTGCCGTCTTTCACTGCGGCCACCTCGAACGTGTGCGAGGCCGGCCGGCTGCGTTGCTTCGACAATTGCAGCAAGGCAACATCGGCCGTTTCCACAAGGTGCGGGTCATCCTTGCCGTCTCCCCATTTCCCGGCCCGGTAACCCGATTCAGCACGGAACCGAACGGCCGTCGCAGTGATCCGCTCGGGAAAATGAACGTACTGCTCGTGACTGCTCCTGCTGGCGGAAAGGTACCGGAGCCGCTTGTCGTATTTCGCCTTGTATCGTCCCACCTCGCGCCATTCACCGCCAACTTGCGCTTCGATCACCACGACGGGATTCAGGCAGTTCATCAACAGCACGCCATCCAATCCGGTTGGCACGCCCAACTCGACCACGTTGACGGCCGGGTAAATCTCGCTCACGGGCAACTCGGCCCGGTAACTCCAGCCGGACTTCAGGTCATCCGGCAAGCTCAGGCGCTG
>CAZEQV010000440.1:0-2361 GCA_964514435.1 uncultured Verrucomicrobiota bacterium | reverse complement strand
GACCGCCCCCGTAGGGTTTGTTGTCCACAACCTTGTGTTTGTCGTGCGTGTAATCACGCAGGTTGTGGATGCGGATGTTGATCAATCCGTTTTCGCGGGCCCGTTTCAGGATGCTTTCATCCAGCGGTCCCTCGAAAATCCGGGGAAACAACGTCAAAATATCTATTTCCATCCCCGGTAAGTCCTGCTGCTGCCCCGGTCTATGCTTCCGGTGCGCTTTCGCTGTCGGTACTGCTGCTGCCTTGGGTTTTCTCCCGGCCAGGTTCGATGATTTCCAGCATCGCTCGTTTGCCTGCTTTGGCGGCGGCGCTGGTCAACAAGGTGCGGATGGCGGTGATCGTACGACCTTGTTTGCCGATGACCTTGCCCACATCGGTCTGGTTCAGTCGCAACTCGAACACGACGACCCGTTCGCCGTCCACTTCTCGAACTTCGACCTGCTCCGGGTGATCCACCAATTCTTTGACCACGTATTCGATGAACGCTTTCAAGTCACTGTCGTCCCCCTGTCGTTGTCCCGCTCACCGGTGGCCGGGGCGATGAACCGCGTTGCCTTAGGCTGCGGCAACGGCTGTGCGCTTGGCCTTCTTCAGGATGCTGCGCACGGTCTCGCTGGGCTGCGCGCCCTTGCTGAGCCAATACTCGGCTCGCTCGAGCTTCAACGTATAGTTGACGCCGGGTTTGCGGGGGTCGTATGTGCCGATGTTCTCGATGAATCGCCCGTCGCGGGGACTGCGTTGGTCCGCAACCACAATGCGGAACACGGGAACGTTCTTGGTTCCCTCACGTCGTAATCTGATTTTAACAGCCACTCGAATCTACCTCCGTATTACACTCTTGCAGCAGGCGCGGAGCCGGTCAACGTCCGAGGCGAGGCATCATGCCTTGCCGGGCCATCTTCTTCTGCCATTTGCCCATCTGCTTCATCATTTGTTTCATTTGATTGAACTGCTTCAACAAATCGTTCACCGCCGACACGCTGGTGCCGCTTCCGCGGGCGATGCGTGAGCGGCGACTCGCGTTCAGCACCTCAGGCCGCCGCCTTTCCTCTGGCGTCATCGAATGAATGATGGCTTCGATGCGTTTGAGTTCGGCCTCGCCAGCGCTGAGGTCTGGTATCTTACCCATGCCGGGCAACATGCCAAGCACATTCTCCAAAGGTCCAAGTTTCTTAATCTGTTGGAGTTGCGACAGGAAGTCCTCCAGATTCATCGTCTGGTCGGTCATCTTGCGTTGCAATTCAGCCGCTTTCTTCTCGTCGAAAGTCTCTTGCGCCTTTTCCACAAGGCTCACGACATCGCCCATTCCGAGAATCCTGCCGGCCATGCGTTCGCCGTAGAAAACCTCAAGATCATCGAGCTTCTCGCCCACGCCGGCAAACTTGATGGGCTTGCCAGTCACGGCTCGCATGGACAACGCCGCGCCACCCCGCGCATCGCCGTCCAGTCGCGTCAGAACGATGCCGGTAATGTTCAGCGCCTTGTCGAAATGCTCGGCGATGTTGACGGCTTCCTGACCCGTGGCGGAATCGGCCACGAGCAAAATCTCTTTTGGCTGCACCAAATCGCGCATGCGGACGAGTTCCTGCACCAGTTCCTCGTCAATGTGCAGCCTGCCGGCCGTGTCGAAGATCAACGTGTCGCGCCCCTGCATCTGCGCGGCGGATTGAGCCTGCCGGCATATCTTGAGCACATCCATTTCGCCGCGTTGCGAGATGACCGGCACCTGAAGCTGTTTGCCCAAGGTCTCCAACTGGTCAATCGCCGCGGGCCGGTACACGTCGCAGGCGACCAGCAACGGTTTGCGTCCGTTCTTGAGCATCAACTTGGCGAGCTTGCCGCACGTCGTGGTCTTGCCGCAGCCGTGCAACCCGACCATCATCCAGTTGCCGGCAGGGATTTCCGCTTTCGACAACAAAGCGATCGGCCCGGCATCCCCGCCGCCCATCAACGAAACCAGTTCGTCGTGAACGATCTTGATGACCTGCTGGCCGGGGGTGACGCTGGTGAGAACTTCCTGTCCCAGAGCGCGCTGCTTGGTGCGCTCGATGAAATCCTTGGCGACCTTGTAGTTGACATCGGCCTCCAACAGCGCGACGCGCACTTCACGCAGTGCATCGGCGACGTTTTTCTCTGTCAGCTTGCCGAAACCGCGAAGATTCTTGAATACCGATTGAAGTTTATCCGAGAGCGAATCGAACATGACGCCGCGGAGTATCGGTTTTTCAAACCGATGCGCAAGGAAATTGAATCGGAGAACGTGCTTGGAGAGAGGAGAAAGTTTGGGGCAGGACACACATGAGGTGCTCCCCAAGAGTTGAGCCACCTGTTATGAGAGTTTGGGAAGCCCGCAAGGGCGGAA
>CAZEQV010000439.1:0-2380 GCA_964514435.1 uncultured Verrucomicrobiota bacterium | reverse complement strand
AGGAGTATCTGCTCTCCGGCCCGCTCGAACCGACCAATGAATGGTATGCCGTGGCAGTCGCGCTTCTCACTCGGTGAGCAGGGGTAAACCAAGAACCGCTTGTTTGCTGAACTTCCCGAGGTTCACGAGGACAGCCCTGGATGTGGGTGGCCCGAACATGGAAATGTTCGGAATGATAAGTGAAAGCTGATCCGCTTTGCGTGCGGACCGTGAGGTAACGTGAAGCTGCAGCCGGTACCGTTCTTGAAATAAGAGGCAACCGCCTTGCTATTGGTTGTCACATTTCGTGTTTTCGATTTGGGCGCTGATGCTGGGCAGGGATGAGTATGAAACGGGCGAGAAAAGGGTCGCCAGCGGCCAAAAAGCTCAGCCAGGGTACAGGTAGAGAAGATTCTACTTCGCCCGCCATTCGTCACATCCGCATCCCCGGCCAGTGATGGTCTTGAACCACTTCTTAAACATGCCAAAATTGCTCGGGCCGATCGCCCGGTAAATGGTGTCGCCGATGCCACGGTCTTCAGGGTTGCGGTTCTTGGCAACGCGGCTAGCCCAGGATCGGCCAGAAGTCGAACGGCCGGGCGAGGGCAGCGCCTCCGGCTGCCAGCCACCCCGCTCAAGGCAACGGCAAATGCGCGCGACGGGATCACGGCGCGACCACCGGAGCGCGACCGTAGTAATATTGGTCGCCCAGCAAAACATTGGCCTCAGTCAGGCCCGTAACGACCGCCCCGATCACGCCGCCAATCTCATAACTACCATTAAAGGTCGGCGGCTTGGCGAGAAATCCCGTCATACCGTCGCCTGTTACGTCCGGTATTAGCCCGCTCGGTCCCAAGAAAGATTCAAACTCCGGCACGGTGGCCAAGCTACCGCTCGTCCAGCTTAAATCACCGCGCGTGCGGATGTGGTCATAACTTACCCAGGCTGAGTGTTCAGCACCAATCCACAGATCGTTTACGAAGACAACGATGGGGCCTCCGTAATGCCCGTGCTTTTGACGCTGGAAATCAACCGTGGCTAACAGGCCGTGGTAGTGACAGTCTGGAGGAACAAGACCCAAGTCCTCTGGACCGTAAAGCGGTCGCTGGCTAACCGGAATGGGCCGGGGGCATTCGCATGGCGGATAGTCATCATCGTGCTGCAAGCAACAAACGCAGAATTTGGTGTAGTCAACAGCACCGGAGGTGCAGGCTGGCACGTTGTGTTCGCAAATCAGGTCTTGGTCCGACCGATACCACCAGCCTGACCATCGGGCTAATGATCCAAAGCCTCCCAAGGGATATTCAGCAGCCGCCTGGGAAAATGAGCCTGGCTCGACGCGGCTGCTGACAAATGGGGCGACCGCCGGCTGCGCTGGTGTGGATGTCGATCCGAATGAGGAGACCGTCGGCCAGACAGCGGCCCAAATCCAATTCGTCCACCCAGCAACACCGTACTCTTCGACCGAAGTAGGTTGGTAGGTGTAGTGCCACCACGGATTCTGACCCGTACCCAAATAAGAAGCGGTATACGTTTTCGGTGTGACGAGGTAAAACTCACCAAGTTCCTCGCCGAAAATTACCGCCGATTCTCTGGTAAACACTTCGTCCAACACCGCCCGCACGCGGCTGGCTACGTCGGAGTTCCAGTCATTGAAATCGGAAATCGTGACAGTGCAATTCTCGTCAAACAGGTCAATGTCAGTGCTCCCTTCGTGTTCACCAATCCAAACACCGATGCTTCCGCCGAGCCGAATGCCATAATTTAGATTCAGTGTGAAGGTGGTTTCGCTGACCGTGACCGTTGACGTGAGATGATTGACTCCGCCGGAAGGGGGCGACTGTTTTAACGAATGCGGAGGATCGCTGGTCACGTATTCATAGCCAAGACAGTCTGTCCCGGTGTTCCATTCCGCGTCCAAGGTCCAAGCGTCGGGATCGTAATTCTCCGCGATGCAACGGTACTTCTTGACGTTCCAAACGCGCTCGGGCGTACCCACCGCCGAACATGAGATCATTCCCGTGTCGCGGTCAATGCTGGCGGTGCCCTCCAACGTGAATGCCGGCGATGTGACAACGTACTTGATGCCGTCGCGCGAGTAGTAGCCATTTTCTTCGGTTCCAAAGATGACGGGCAGTGCGATCCACTCCCTGTCCACCGCACCCATCTCAATGTTGAGCGTCTTGGTGAGCCAGCGTTTGTGCGAGAGCAGTCCCACATACTGCCATTGGCCGGCGGTATATTCCAAGACGGTGAACGGCGCGAACCCATGATGCTCGATGAGCAGAGCGACCGGGCGCACATCGAGTGGGGCGTTGTCGAAATGAGCCGAAGCAATGGCTATGTTTTCATCAACCGGATCCAGCGCCTGATTGTCGCCGTTGATGCCAATCGTGCCGCG
>CAZEQV010000438.1:0-2381 GCA_964514435.1 uncultured Verrucomicrobiota bacterium | reverse complement strand
AGGAAGCCGAACTGCGCCGCGTCCGCGAACGCCACTTCACCGCCCGCACCCCGGCGACGAAAGCCCGCTGCCGGGAACAAGACGCCAAACTCCGGGCCGAGATCAGCGAGTTACTCCGCGCCGACGGCTTCGCCCGCGAGACGACCGAGAAACTGGCGAACTGGAATCCCTACGACCAAAACGCCTCCGCCGACTTCTTCGACCCCGAATGGATGTTCGGGCTTACCATGCCTTTCGATATTGTGGTCGGCAACCCGCCGTATGGTGCGGAAATTCCGGCAACCGAGATGCAGCGAATCGCCCCACGCATTCGGGACACCGAGAACTCAAACAGTGCCGCGCTGTTTATTGATGTGGCGAAGAACATCCTTACTAATCAGCACGGTGTTGTGTCCTTCGTCGTTCCAAAGTCCCTCTTGTACTCGGAACGCTGGTTCTCGCTTGTCAAGGCACTTGCACCGAATACAAGCGCGCTGGTTGATCTGGAACAGGCATTTGAAAACGTGCTGCTTGAACAGGTCGTCTTTGTATTCCGGCGCTCTCATCCCGTATCAAGCTACCGGGCCTACAAGTTTCGTGATTCCGCATTCACTGAGCGCGCAGTTGTGCCGGTATCCTTTGTGTCGCGTTTCCGTACATGGCCTTGTGATGTAAGCGACGAAGAACTCCGCCTCGGCACGAAGATCAGTGCTTCCGGGCTGTTTTTGCGCGCCGTGTCGAAGTCGTTTCGCGGATTCCCATTGCAGCAGAGGCTTGTTCCCAGCGGAAAGTTTCACGTCATCGGCGGGAAGAACATAGTGCGGTATGGCATAAGCGGATTCAAAGGTTGCGTGCGACAGTCTGATTTGGAATCGGTCAGCAGGAAGGTCAGCGTTCTTTTGCAGCCGAAGGTGATCTCCCAACAAATCGTTGCGCACATCCAGAACCCTGAACCACACATCATGATTATCGCCTCTGTTGATCCAGTGGGTGACGTTTTGGGGTTGGACACAGTCGAGAATACTGTTGCCACGAACGACACGATCCACCTGAACACGATTGCGGCGTTGTTCAATTCACGCCTTATCAACTGGTACACGTACCGGTTCATCTATTGCGCTGCCGTACGGACCATGCACTTCGACGAGCATTATATCGGCAAGATCCCCCTTCCAACGGACTACAAGGAAAAACAGCAGCACATCATCAAGCTCGTGGACAAAATCCTCGCGGCGAAGCGGGCGGACCCGGCGGCGGACGTGTCGGCGTGGGAGCGGGAGATAGACGAGCGGGTGTACCGGCTGTACGGGCTGACAAAGGATGAAGTGAAACTCATTGATGAGTGTGTGCGATGATGAAGCGAACTGCTTTGCTGTTGGTCTTGGTGCTGGCGCTGGCCGTCCGGCTGTTTTGCCTCGGCGAGCGAGTCGTCTGGTTCGACGAGGCCGTTTCGCTGCTGGTGGCAAAGGCAAATGTCCCCGACATCATCGCGGCGGCACAGGACGACACACATTTGCCCTTTTACTATCTCATGCTCCACTTTCTTCCGCCCGGCGAAGTCTCGGCGCGCGTGTTTTCCGCCGCGTGCGGCGTGTTGACCGTCGCGCTCGTGTTCCTCATCGGACAGAAGTTCGGTGGCATGACAGCGGGTGCCATCAGCGCCGGGCTGATGGCGTTGTGTCCGCTGCATATCTGGTACTCGCAGGAGGTGCGGATGTACGCGCTCCAGACACTGCTGGTCACAGCGTCGTGGTGGCTGTTGTTCGTCTCGTTGGACCGGCCCCGGTTCTGGATCGGCTACGCGCTGGCTGCTGCGCTGAGCTTGTACGCGCAATACACGTCGGCATTCGCGCTGGTTGCGCAGTGGATTTATGTGCTCTGGTTTCGACGCGATGCGCTTCGTCCGTGGCTGCTTGCGCAGGCGGGCGTGGCGTTGTTGTTTGCGCCGTGCGTGCCGTTGTTCATGCACCATCTGATGGGCGGAACGTTTGGTTTCTGGCTCGGTGAATTCTCGTGGGCTGACCCCCTGCGGTTCTTTGCGCTGCTGAGCGGTGCGATTCCGAAGAACCCCGGTCCGTACTGGCCGTGGGCGGTGCTGAGTATCGTGCTGCTGTTGGTCGCGGCAATCCGTCACGGCAAGAAAGCGATACCGTTGCTGCTGTGGCTGTTGGTGCCGGTGGGGTTGCTGGCGTTGGTGTCGTTGCGCTCGAATGCGTTTCTGCCGCGCGCGTTGGTGATGGTCACCCCGGCCTTTGCGCTGTTGGTTGGCGGCGCGGCAGCGGACGCGAAAGGCGCTGTGCTCGCTGTCCTGTTGGCAGCGGCGAACTTGTTCGCACTGCAACGGTACTACTTTGCGCCGAACCCGTGGATTCGATCGCCGTTGCGCGAGGCTGCGGAAGTTG
>CAZEQV010000437.1:0-2383 GCA_964514435.1 uncultured Verrucomicrobiota bacterium | reverse complement strand
TGAAGGCTGGTGGGACGGCGACACGGCGCAGATGGCCATTGGGCAAAGTTTTCTGCTGGCGACGCCGTTGCAGATGGCCAACGTCGCGGCGATATTGGCCAACGGCGGCACGAACTGGCGGACGTATCTTGTGAAACGAGTGACCACAGCGGATGGCGTGACCATTCAGGAATCAGAGCCCAAAGCGCGCGGGAGATTGAGCGCCTCCGCGTCGAACATCGAGACGGTTCGGCAGACGTTGCTGGCGGCAGTTCAGGCGACGGACGGCACGGGGCACCGGGCGGCGGTGCGCGGGTTGAGCGTGGCCGGCAAGACGGGCACGGCGGAGTTTGATGTGTATGAAGACGGCCAGCGCCGTCGGATCAACCGGGCGTGGTTCATCGGGTTTGCGCCGTATGAGAACCCGCAGTTCGCGTTGTCGGTGCTGATTGAAGAGGGCGACAGCGGCGGACACACGGCGGCGCCGGTGGCCGGTCAGATTTTTGCGGGGTTGTACGGCACGTCGGTGGAAGCCGGTAGCGTCGGGGATCGGGGGTTGTATGCCGATTAGGGAACAGATCAAGTTGCTGCGGCGGATGGACCCGTGGGTGACGGGGGCGATGATTGCGATGGCGGCGATCAGCATTTTGTTCATTTACAGCGCGACGTACCGGGGCGAAGGCAAACCGATGCCGGACTTTTACCGGCAACAGGTGGTGTGGTTCGCGATTGGGCTGGGGTTGTACCTGGTGGCGGCGATGGTGGATTACCGGCTGATTTGCCAGTGGGCGACGTTGTGGTATGTGCTGGCGGTGGCGCTGTTGTTGATGGTGTTGATGGTGGGCGTGCGGGTGAACGGTTCGAAGTCGTGGCTGGGGTGGGGACGTTTTGGCATCCAGCCGGTCGAGTTTGCGAAGCTGGCGCTGATTGTGGCGGTGTCGTATTTCTTGTTTCATCGTTCGGCGGAAGCGCGGCAGCAATGGGGGACGGTCGGCGGGACGTTGGTGTTGTTGGCGATGCCGGCGGCGTTGATACTGATGCAGCCGGATCTCGGTTCGACGCTGGTGTTGGGGCCGATTTGTGTAGGATTGATGTTTGTCAGCGGCGTGCGGGTGAGACATCTGGTGACGTTGGCCTTGGCCGGGATGTTGTTGTTGCCGCTGGCGTGGTCGCAGTTGAAGCCGTACCAGAGGAGTCGTCTGACGGTGTTTGTGAATCCTGATCGCGATCCATTGGGAGCAGGTTGGAACCTGAACCAGTCCATGATCGCGGTGGGGTCAGGCGGGTTTTCCGGTAAAGGCTACTTGCAGGGAACGCAAAACCTGCTGGGGTATCTGCCCCGGAGCGTTGCGCCCAACGATTTTCTCTTCAGCGTGATTGGCGAGGAGAAGGGTTTCCTTGGGACGGTGACGGTGCTGGGGTTGTATGCCGTGTTGTTGTTTGCGGGACTGCGGATCGCCGCCCATGCGCGCGACCGTTTGGGAATGCTGCTGGCGACCGGCGTGGTGGCCATGCTGTTTTTCCATGTGTTTATTAACGTGGGCATGACCATCGGCCTGATGCCGATTACCGGCTTGCCCCTGCCCTTGCTCAGTTACGGCGGTTCGTTCGTGTTGGCCAGCATGACCGCGCTGGGACTGCTGCAAAACGTGTGGATTCACAGGAGGATATACTAACGTGGAAGCGATCAAACAGATCATCAAGAAAGGCGAGGAGTTTCTGACCGGCAAGCGCAGCAAGAAGATCTTAAAGGAAATCATCGTCAACGCCGAGGCGCTGGAGAACCGCATCGCCGTGCTGGAAGACGGTCAGCTTGAGGAGTTCAGCATCGAGCGCACGACGGAGAAACAGATTGTCGCCAGCATCTTCAAAGGCAAAATCAAGAACCTCGAGCCCGGTCTGAAAGCCGCGTTTGTGGACATCGGATTCGAGAAGAACGCGTTTCTTCATTACTGGGACATCATACCGGAGTCGCTGGATCAACGCGTGGAGTTGATCGAGACGCCCGACAGCCAGCAGAAGAAGGATCAACGGAAAATCACCCAAAACGATATTCCGAAGCTATACCCGCCCGGCACCGAGGTGATTGTGCAGGTGGTCAAAGGCCCCATCGGCACCAAGGGACCACGCATCACCACCAACATCAGGATACCGGGCCGGTATCTGGTGTTGATGCCATACAACCCGCAACGCGGCATCTCGCGCAAGATCGAGAACGACGGGGAACGCCAACGTCTCAAGAAAATCCTCCGCGAGTTGAGCATACCGGAAGGAATGGGCGTCATCATCCGCACCGTGGGCGAGGGACAGATGAAGAGCTATTTCATCCGCGACTTGGAACTGCTCGTCCAGACCTGGCGGCAGGTCGAAGAGAAGAACAAGAACAAGCCCGCGCCGGTTTGCG
>CAZEQV010000436.1:0-2392 GCA_964514435.1 uncultured Verrucomicrobiota bacterium | reverse complement strand
TTTGGCTTGGCTGTTTTCTCGGCGACACCCGCCGTTTCCGCTTCGCTTCCGTAGAGCGATCCATTGTGCGCCGCCAACTGCCGCCGCAAATGGATGATTTCGCTCTCGTACTTCTCCGTCGCTTTGCGCACATCTTCCGCCGCCTTCAGTTTGGTCGCGCCGAGTTGTTTGGACAATTCTTCGTTGTCCGCCCGGACTTTGGCCAGACATGCTTGCAGTTCCTTGACTTGAATTACCAAGGCGCTGCCGGGTCGCTGGTCGGGGGAGTCTGACTTGCGTTCACGCTCCGCAAGCAGCTCTTGAATATCCAGTCTCGCTTCTTTGAGCGACGCGGTTGCGCGCTCGAAATCGGCGCGCGCTTCCTGTAACGACGCTTCCAATTGCTGCACTTCCTTCCATTTCCGCCCGGCCAGTTTCTCCTCGAATGCAGCGCCTTCCAGTTGCAGCGTCGCGATGCGTTTTTGCTGCTCCCAAATCTGATGTTCGTGGTGTTGCCGGGATATTTCCCACTCGGATTTCAACTGCTCCATCGCCAAGACCTTCTCGGCGGCAACCTTGCCGGCAAGGTCGAGTTTCTCGCGCAACTGCGGAAGCTCATCGAGTTGCTTCATCAACTGCTTCTCGCGTGTCTCCGCGCGTTGTTGAAATTCCTTCAATTCGCCGGCCGTTATGGCTTTCGTCTCCGCCAATTCCCGCTGCAGCGCCTCCAATTCGGTCCGCAGTTGCCGCAGTTGCGCCTGGAGATCATCCGACTCTTGACGATGCCGACGTTGTGATTCTTCGTGGGCTGACTTTATCTTCTCCAATTCAGCCGCAGCTGGAGCGGTCTCATACCGAAATCGGACATCACCGAAGACCACCTCGTCGCCGGCTTTCAGCGCAGCCTCAGACTTGAGCGGTTGAGAATTGAGGAACGTTCCATTGCTGGAGCCGTTATCTTGGACGATATAGTCGCCGTCCTTTTCAATCAGCACGGCGTGGTGGCGCGACACCATCGTGTTGTCAATGCAGATGGCGTTGTCGTTGTCACGACCCACGGAGATTCGTGGAGCGCTCAGGTCAAACGCGGCACCCTTGAAATCTCCCGATAACATAACCAAGCGTTTCATATGATGGCAGCCTTGACCTCTCGCGGGTCGAAGTCTGCATCCGACAAGGTTGATGTGTCAAACGCGATTTTGTCACATTTCGGTTGCGTATTATGGCCGCTGCGTTGACAGCAAGGCTGGTGATTCCTATATTGAGCACAAACAGGAGTAAATTAGTCCTATTTAATCATGCAAGTCACACGAGCAGGCGAGTACGCAATCATCGGGTTGCTCTATCTGGCCCGGCAGCCCGAGGGTCGCACGGTCATGATCGAAGAGATCAGCCATTCGGAAAGAGTGCCCCGAAGCTTTCTGGCGAAGATATTTCAATCGCTGGTCAAAGGCGGATTCGTGTTGTCGCATCGCGGCAAGGATGGCGGTTTCAGTCTGGCCCGCCAACCGTCCGAGATCAATCTGCTGCAGATTTTTCAATGCGTGGAAGGCGAGTTCGCAATGCAAAAATGCGTGAGCACCGATCCGGAATGCGTGGTATCCAGCGAACGCTTGCGAGGCTGCAACCTCTGCGCTGTGTACAGCGAGGCTCAACATCGCGTCAACGAAGTTTTCGCCCGCACCACCTTGGAGAGTCTGCTGAAACCTCGTGCGCCGCTGCTTCAACCTTTGGCCTACAACCCGGCCCAACACTAATCACCAACACGGATAACCCATGTCAGAGAAACTCAGTCAACCCCTCACCGAAAACCAGATCCGCGAAGCGTTGAAGACCGTGAAGTTCCCGGGCTTCAGCCGTGACATCGTGAGCTTTGGATTGATCAAATCCGTGACCGTGGATGCCAACAACGACGTCACCGTTCAGATGCATATCGTGACCCGCGACACCCACGTATCCCATCAAATCCAGCAGGACTCAGAGAGGGTTCTCTCCAGCCTCGGCGGAGCCGGCAAGGTTCACGTCCAAATCACGACCCAGCAACCCCCGCAACAAAACATGCCGATGGCCGGTGCCGCGGCCGGCGGTGGGGTGCCGAAGCTGGCCGGCGTGAAGTTCGCCGTGGCCGTCGCCAGCGGCAAGGGCGGCGTCGGCAAATCAACTGTCGCCGTCAACCTCGCCGCCGCACTCAACCATCTCGGTTACAAAGTGGGACTTCTCGATGCTGACATCTACGGACCCAGCGTGCCCAAGATGATGGGAGCGATGGAACGTCCGACGATCTCCCATGAGAAACTCGATCCGGTCGAGAAGTTTGGACTGAAAATGATGAGCATGGCGCTGTTGATGGACAAGGACGCCCCCGTTATCTGGCGTGGTCCGATGATCATGAAAGCTATTCAACAATTCTCGC
>CAZEQV010000435.1:0-2408 GCA_964514435.1 uncultured Verrucomicrobiota bacterium | reverse complement strand
GGGTAACAGGCGAAAGCCTGGACTCCAGCGAGTTGACCGCTCGGGCATGAGGATTGAGGCGTCATGATTCAACACATTCAACATTCAACACCAGGCGTTGAAATCATGCGTTGTCGCAAGCTCTTCCACCTCAAGGCGTTGCAAAAGTGCGATTCAACACGCAAGAGCCGTGTTGAATCGGGTCGAAAGTTGCAAGTGCCAGCGATGCAAGAAGTTCCGTTTCAAAATCTGTACAGATTCAACACCACCCCCTGGTTTGTCGCGAAAAGCGTTGAATGTGCGAGCGGCGAACGGGGTTGGGAGTCTTTTTCTCTGTCGGCGGAAGCCGGTCGAAGCTGTTGCTCGCGTTAGACGCCGACAGGGAAAAGACTCCCGACCCTCCCGACCCCTTCCGGCATCCTTACTTGAAAGGAGATTGTCATGCAACTTGATCCGTCGCAGGCCCCGTCCGACCCGATACGCTTCCCCTCCGAAGACGCGCCACCCGCGGCCGCGATCGAGTCGGAAACGTCCCACTACGTCCGGTTCGACGCCGAGAAGCAGAAGACCCTCTGCACGCTGATCGCCGGAGGCTGGTCGCGCCGCCGGGCCGCACTGCACGTGGGCGTCTCCCCCTCCACGGTGCGCAAGCTGGCCCAGCGCGACCCGGCTTTTCTGGAGCGGCTCGTGCAGTGTGAAATGCAAAGCGAGTTGGTGCCGCTGCGGCACCTGCGGGCGGGCATGGAGCGCTCCTGGCGGGCGGCCGCCTGGCTGTTGGAGCGGCAGCATCCGCACTTGTACGGCCGGCGTTCGAGCGATGCGCTGACGCGGCGCGAGTTGGCCGACTGCATGCGGGCGTGCATGGAGTTTGCGGTGTCGCACTTGGAGAACGAAGCGGACCGCGAGCGGCTGCTGGGGGCATTTGACTTGTTCCTGAAGAGCCTGGGGCTGGTTGCGGAAACGGAAACTGCAAATTGCAAATTGCAAATTGCAAAGTGAAGGAAAACGGTGTTGGCGATGGCTTTGGGCGTAGCTTTCAGGCAGCGAGCCACTCGGGCAAGCCGAGTGGGGACGACGACGCGTCGGTGGGGGAGAGTACAGAAGCACTGAATTGCTCAATGCAAAGTGAATAAGACTCGTTGGCGATCAACGACACCAGGGCGTTTGGAACATTTGATTTTTGGTATTCCTGTTTGTTTCGAATTTCGTGCTTTGGATTTAGGATTTCCCCGATGGATTTCCTCTCCCTTGCTCTCGACCCCACCTGGTTCGATTCCGAGCTGTGCGAAATCGCGGAGGCCGTGCTGTCGCCGCGCATCGCCAACTACCTGGCGACGTATCGGCCCAAGATGTCGCGGCAAGGTCGGGGAGGGCGTGGCGGTCTCGCGTCAAGCGTGGCAAAGGGGTCGGGAGGGTCGGGAGTCTTTTCCCATGTCGGCGATAATCCGGTTGGAGGCGCTCATGACGCTCGCGCCGACATGGGAAAAGACTCCCGACCCCCTGCGGTGCACGAGCGCGCCAACGATCTGCTCGCCTGGGGAAGCCATTATCTGGCGGAACACTTCACGCATCCGGCGTCGGACTTGCACCGCTGGCTGGCCGGCGAGCTGGACAAGCTCGACGACTGGCGCGATCCGGCCGCCGATGCGCCTGACGCGGCCGCGGGCGATGGCCCGGAGGTAGCTGACCAGTCAGCAAGCCACCGACACGGGGTCGGTGGGGAGGGATTGCAGGGCGAAAGCGCGGTGGTAGCTGCTCAGAACGGACGCGGGCGGAAGATCAATACAATCGGCCCGCGCGGCGCCGCCAAGTCCACGCTGGGAACGCTCGCCTATCCGCTGCGGGCGGCCGTCGAAGGGCGCGAGCCGTATATCTGGATCGTCTCCGACACCATGCTGCAAGCCCGCGGGCATCTGGAGAACATCAAGCTGGAGCTGGTCGAGAACGAGCGGCTGGCGCGCGACTATCCGGCGGCGTGCGGGCAAGGACCGGTATGGCGGGCCGGCACGATTGTGCTGCGAAACGGCGTGATGATCGAAGCGCTGGGGACCGGGCAACGCGTGCGCGGGCGGCGGCGAAGGCAGCATCGGCCCACGCTCATCGTCTGCGACGACTTGCAGAACGACCAGCACATCGAGTCGGCGGGGCAGCGGTCGCGGTCGCGAAACTGGTTCCACGGCATGCTGATGAAGGCGGGCACGCCCGAGACGAACGTGTTGAACCTGGCCACGGCGCTGCACCGCGAGGCGCTGGCGCTGGAGCTGGCGCGCACGCCGGGCTGGATCTCGCGCACGTTCCGGGCGATTGAAAAGTGGCCGGAGAACATGGGGCTGTGGGAGGCGTGGGAGAAGATTTATACGGATGTGGAGTTGAACGCGGAGCAGGCGGCCACGGGCGTGGCCAAGGGGTCGGGAGGGTCGGGTGTGATT
>CAZEQV010000434.1:0-2449 GCA_964514435.1 uncultured Verrucomicrobiota bacterium | reverse complement strand
CTTCATCGCCGGATTTCACATCCGGCAAGCCGGTCACGTCCACCATGATTTGGTCCATCGTCACCCGGCCAACCACGGGACAACGCTTTCCGTCCACCAAGACTTCCGCATGATTCGAAAGGTGCCGGCTGAATCCATCGCCGTAGCCAACGGCCAAGGTGGCCACTTTCATTTTCCGATTGGCCACGAAGGTTTGACCGTAACTAATGGTTCGACCGGGCTCGACCGCTTTGACGAAGGCAACACGTGTCTTGAATGTGAGAATGGGGGTGAATTCAGATTCGAGTTTGTCCGTGGGACTGATGCCGTATAGGAGCAATCCCGGGCGAACCATGTCCAGATGCGCGGCCGGTAGGCTCAAGACAGCGGCACTATTGGCGGCATGCAACAAGCCGGTGCGTGAGCCGGCAGCGTGAATGTGCCGGGCCGTTTCCAGAAACAATCCCAATTCGCGTTCAGTCTCCTTGAGATTCTCATCTGCCGATGGGAAATGTGTGTACAACCCGTCCACATGAAGACGGCGATACTCGCGAAAGGCGGCGAAATGGGCCGGGGCGTCTTCGTGCCAGAACCCCACGCGTCCCATGCCGGTGTCCACTTCGACTTGGACGGTCACGGTCTTGTCCTGACGCATGGCTTCTTCGTGAAACAACCGGGCTTCTTCCACCGTGGAAATCGTGGGAATGATGTTTTGCTCGACGATCTTGGCCACTTCAAACGGCATCGCCGAGCCAAACAACAAAATGGGCCAACCGCCTCCACCGAGATGCCGCAACACGAGTGCCTCCGACAAACTGGCCACGGCAAACGCGTCCACACCTCCGCGCATCAAAGTGCCGGCCACCTGCTGCAGCCCGTGTCCGTAAGCGTCAGCCTTGACCACCGCCATGATTTTCACCGAAGGGCCAACACGACGGCGGATCGCGTGAACATTGGAACGCAATGCTTCCAGATCAACTTCGACCCAACATCGGTAGTAGGACTGCGGCGTCATCGCGGGAGACAATACCAGAAAACCGTCGCGAAACGCACGACGGCTTCACCACTTGGTCTTGGGTTCCGAAGTCCAAGACACCGGTGGAGGCTGTGGTTCCCAATTGGCCGCAGGTGCCGGCTGTTTCCACAGATTAGTGGATGTGGCCGGCACGTTCCACGCATTGATCTGGCTCACGGCGTTCGTCACTGTCTGGGTCGTGGAGCCGCTCGCGACAAGCTCTGGAGTGGGCTTGATGACCGGTGCGGCAGGCGTGAACTCTTTGGGTTCAGGAATGGAATAGGACTCCACCGTTTTCGAAGTGGGAACAGCGGGTTGAACCGTTGTCGGTGTGACGGTGGAAAGGGTGCCGCTCTCCTTGGCCTTGGGCAGTGGCTTGGGCAAGTTCGAGAAGCCTGAGTGCTGTGCTTCAGCCCTGCCAGCCAAAATCAGCATGGCGACGCTGAGTACGATGAAGAATTGACGTGAGCGAGTCATCGCCCTCACCGTATCAGACGAAGATGATACGTCAACCGGCAATCTACCAGTTGTACTTGATGCCGCTTGCCGGTGGCACTTTTTCCCAGACCGTGACCGGCAATGTGGGAATCGCCGGTTGGGCGGGAGTGGCCGCTGAGCCATCGGTTGGCGGAATGGCCGGCACGGCTGACGTTCCAATGGCGGCTTGGGAAGGCAATCCGCGTGGCGGGACCGAAGACCATGAAGGCGGTGCCGATGCTGTGATGGGTGATCCTGCCCCGCGCGAGGCTGTTGAAAATTGGGGGTTGGGCGCAACCGCTGGAGTCGCTGGCGAGGCCGGTATGGCACGTCCGCCCGGGGAGGTGATAGCAGGTGTGGCGCGTTGTGCCGGTGTGGCGACGCTGACTCCGCTGGGAATCGAAGCCGGTGCGTTTACGGCATCAGGCTTGACCGACGGCAAGGTTGCCGGTGCGCCTTTGTAAGCAGAGGGTGATGCAGGAATGGCTGGAATAGCTGGTCCACCTTGTTGGGAAATCGCTGGTGTCGCGGGAGTCACAACGGGTTTGGCCGGTGGCAGGTTGACCGGAGGAGTGACACTTGGCGGAGCGCTGACGGGCGGGGTAACGGATGGCGGAGTGTTGACCGGTGGTTGGCCCACAGGAGCGCGTCCCTTTTCTTTGCCGGCATGTGAATCTGGCACAATGTGGAACATGATGGCGACAATGGACGTGATGGCGAACAATCGTTTCATAACAGAATCCCTCTCTGAAGTTCAGCTGCCCGCGACTAAACTTACTCTAGCAAATTGATGGGCTTGGGGCAAGCGAGTAGTTCTTGGAGATGACAATGTGTTGGAGGGGGCACGGCAAGTTTTGATCGGGTGCCGTTGGGGCCGGACTTCCGATTCGTGCCTTCTCCGGGTGGCGCAAGCGTCCCTGCTTGCGCAGCCACAGGCTCCTCCTTCACGCTCTCTTCTCGTGAGTTCTCTCGCGTAGA
>CAZEQV010000433.1:0-2457 GCA_964514435.1 uncultured Verrucomicrobiota bacterium | reverse complement strand
GCGGCTGGTCCCATGCCGTGCTGCGGTTTGAAATCCCCAGCGGCGCTTTCAGCAACATCGCGGCTTCGCTCAGTTCGCCGGTCAACGATTGCGTCGCGGCGGCGTTTGGTCCCGATGGCGCGCTTTACGTCAGTTCGGTGATCTCTCAGCGGATTGCGAGGTTCGACCCGGAGACCGGAAACTACTTGGGTGATTTCATCCCAAACTGTTTTCCGCGACGTTTCGTTTTCGGCCCGGGGGGTGACGTCTATGTGGCCGATTGGGAAAGCGTGCTGCGCTATGATGGTCGCAGTGGCGCGTTCAAGAGCGTGTTCGTTCCCCCAAGCAGCCTGGGGAACCAATACCCGCGCACGTTGCAGTTCGGGCCGGACGGCCACCTTTACGTCGGCACCACCACGAGCAGCGGTTCCCCGCAAGTCTTGCGCTTCAACGGCCAGTCCGGCGCGTTCATGGATGTCTTTGTCCAGCCGGGGGCGGGCGGCTTGCAGTATAGCTGGGGGATGCGGCTGCGGTTCGGCCCGAACCGCGACCTCTACATCACGGACTGGCGGGGCAATTGCATCAAACGCTACGACGGTGTGACGGGCACCAACGTGAACGATGCCGTTACCGGCATTGATCCCTACACATTGGAGGAGGACAGCAATCGCGGGCCATTGAGCTTGACCTTCATGCGGACCGGCGAGCCGTTGCCGCAGATGCGGATCAGCAATTCGCCCGCGGCGGGCAGTGTGGTTGGAGGGCAGGTCACGATCAGTTGGGGTCTGGACAACACCACGGGCCAGCCGCTCACCAACATGGTGTATTACAGTTGGGTGGACGGCAACGGAGCGACAATCACCAACTGCGTCACATCCAGCAGCGCCGCCAACACCAACACGGTGTCGGTGACACTCACCGGCCTCGTGCCGGAGAAGGCCTACCACTATTGGGTGCAGTCGGTGGCCTACCACAACGGGGAGTTTGTCGCCTCCAGGGACGACAATGGCGGCGCGGACTACACGTTCGTCACGCCGCCCGAGTTGAACGCTGGCTACGAGATCCTGGCGGGCACCTATACCGAGAGCAGCGTGAGGCGATACGATGCCGTGACGGGCCAATACCTTGGCACGCTGGTGCCGTGGCACGGCGGAGGCACGTCCGGCTCCATCGAAGTGTTTTTCGGGCCGGAACCGGATATCTGCTACGTGCTGGGCGGCTGGTCGCGTGCCGTGCTGCGGTTCGACCGCACGACCGGTGCTTTCATAGATATCGCCGCCGACATGGGCGGACCGGGCAACGACTGTGTCGGCGCGACCTTCGGTCCGGATGGCGCGCTTTATGTGAGTTCGGTCGCGTCGCGTCGAATTGCAAGATTCAACGCCGCTGACGGAACATTCTTGGGGAATTTCCTCTCCAATTGCTTTCCGCGGCGGTTCGTCTTCGGGCCGGAAGGGGACCTCTACGTGGCCGATTGGGAAAGCGTGCTGCGCTTCGATGGGCGCAGTGGCGCCTTCAAGAGTGTTTTCGTCCCCGCCGGCAGTGGTGGAATGCAAACGCCCACGACGTTGCAGTTCGGGCCGGACGGCAATCTTTATGTAGGCACCACTGCTTCGGGCGGTCTGGCGCGGGTCTTGCGCTTCAACGGCCAGACCGGCGCACCCCTGGATGTCTTTGTGCAGGCCGGGGCCGGTGGCTTGCAGTATAGCTGGGATATGCGGCTTCGTTTCGCGCCGAATGGCGACCTTTACATCACCGATTGGCGCGGCAACTGCATCAAGCGCTACAACGGCTCGACGGGCGTCTATGTGAACGACGCCGTGACCGGGATTGATCCTTATACGCTGCAAGAGGACAGCAACCGCGGCCCCTTAAGCCTCACCTTTGTGCGGCCGGGACAGTCTGCACCGCACCTGCGGATCAGCAGTCCACCCGTCGCCAGCGCCATGACGGGCGGCGAGGTGACCATCACATGGGGCCTCGACAACACCACCGGCCAGGCCGTCAGAAACATCGTCTATTACAGTTGGGTGGATGACAACGGCGTGACCGTCACCAACTCGGTCGAGGCCATCAGCAGCGCAGGCTCCGGCACGGCATCGGTCACGCTGACAGGCTTGCAGTCGAACCGGAACTACCACTTCTGGGTGCAATCGGTCGCCTACAGCAACGGGGAATTCGCCGTCTCCAACAGCGACAACGGAGGCGCGGGTTTCGTCTTTGCCAGCGGGCCGCTGGTCACGATCAGCGATGTGACGGTCTCGGTCATGACGGCCACCAATGCTTTCATCACTTGGACGGTGGACAGCCACGGCATCGCGACCAGCAACATGGTGAGCTTCTGGCTCGACGGAGGGGGCGTTACCAACTGGGTCGCCGCCGACGTTGTTTCCGGTATCGCTTCCGCATCGCTGACGAACCTAGTCTGGAACACCAACTACAGCTTCTCAGTGTTGTCGGACACGGGACGCGATCCCA
>CAZEQV010000432.1:1412-2477 GCA_964514435.1 uncultured Verrucomicrobiota bacterium | reverse complement strand
CCCCACCGGCCCTCTATTACCAAGGTCACATCTACAGCAACAGCGATGACAACGGCCAGGGATTGCAGTGCATGACCGTGGACGGCGACGTGAAATGGAAGACCGAAAAATCACCGGTGTTCGGTCTCGGCAGTTTGATCATCGCCGACGGCGTGCTGTTCGTCTTGGACGGCAATCGCGGCGTTCTGCGCATGGTCGAAGCCAATCCTGCCGGCTACAAAGAACTGGGGCAGGCTCAAGTCCTCGGCAGCAAAGAAGTCTGGGCGCCGTTGGCCATCGCCGATGGAAAACTGGTCATTCGCGATCACACCCAGATGAAATGCTTCGACCTGCGCGCCAAGTAAGCCTGCCGGCTCCTATTGTGAATCCGCAGCGCGTTCCACGGTGAACGTGACCGGCTTGCCGATTAACAGGTCGGATGGCACGGCTTCCAAGAACCTTGGCACGAGTTCATCCAACGTTACCGGCAGGCCTTGGGATCGGAACCGGTCCAACCGTTCCTCCACACCCTTTCGCAGGCTCCGCATGTATCCGAGATATCCGAGCGCCAGCAGCACCACACCGCCAACAACACGATCATCGGCCGCGACATCGGATCGCTTTTCTTCGTGTCGCTCATCTCAACCCCGTCGTTTCTGGCGCACTTTTGTCATCGCGTCAACGGTGCCGGTCGCGGGCGGCGGAACCGGTGGCGGCTCCGGTTTGGTTGTCGGCACCGGTGGGCTTGCCTTCGGAGCCTTGCGCTCCCTCTGTTGGACCTTTGGAATCTTGATGCTCAAAAACCAAACCGGCCAGTTCAGTCCAAACGCCAGTCGTCGCATGGCAATTTCCAGCACCCATCCGACCAGCATCGCCACCAGCAACCACGGTTGCAGGTCCAAACCGACCGGACGTGTTCGCGGCGGCACAAACACATCGGTGAACTGTCGGCGCATGATGCCGCCGGTCAGGTCGAGAAAGGTTTGTATCCGTTGCATCGCCTGCGGTGTCTCCCAATGCCGGTGTTCGGGCGAGTAGGGCAACACGACCGGCGCGGCGCGAACCGTGCCGGCTCCGCCCAGGTTC
>CAZEQV010000432.1:0-1402 GCA_964514435.1 uncultured Verrucomicrobiota bacterium | reverse complement strand
TTGTTGTTCCATCGGCACCACGCCCCGCCATGTGCCGTCGGGTTGCTGGTGCAACGGCAACCGTTGAGGTTCATCAGCCGTGCCCGGCGACGCGACCAACAACTGCGGCGCGACGGTCATCGCTTCTTGGACGTTACCGGCTATGTCGAGCGTGGCGATCAACTCCTGACCGTCCCGTCGCAGTTCCAGCGTGGCATCGGGATTCACCGCGGCATCAAATGTCCACCGCAACGTGGCGGCGATCAGGCCGGCATAATCATTCCATCCCTGCAACGCCCGCGAGTCTGGTCCGTCCACGTCGAACATCAACGCCGTGCTGCGTCCCACACCGGCGGAACCGAACGCCCAGAGAACCGTCGGGTCCTGGTCCTTCTCCTTTTCCACGGTCAACCACGCCGCTTGGCCGGTGGGCTTGAGGTAGGCGAGGTTGTACGCCTGCAACGCCGGTGCGGGCAGGCCAGCCGGCAAGCTCGCCAGTACCGACAACGCCACCGGTGATTGTTTGATCTCCATCGGCGTCTCGATGTACGCGCTGCGGTCGGCGAGGATCGTTTCGTAGCTGAACAATCGCGGCAATTCCTCGGCCCGGTCGGTGAAGAAGATGCGACCGTTGCCCAGTCGGGCGATGTCTTTGAGCAGCGCGGCGTCGGAATCCTTTTCCGATCCCAGCCCGATCACGCTGACGGTCATCTTGTGGTGCGCCATCAACGCCAGCAACTTCACATATTCGCCCGGCTCCTCGGAATCGGCGGCGTCAGCGAACAGAATGACGTGGCGCACCGCGGTGTCTGCCTTCGACAACTGTTTGTAACAGGCTTCCAATGCCTCGTAGATGTAGATGCCGCCGCCTTCCGAGCGAATTTTGCGTGTGCGTTGGATTAGCGCCGATTGATCGTCCACGGCTGACAACGGCACGATGACGTGCGCCTCGCTGTCCACCGCGATGACGCTGATACGATCCTGCGGTCCGAGCATCTTGATGGCCTCGATGGCGCCGTTGTTGGCGAGGTCCATCTTCACCAACCCGCCCGGCACGGGAACCGACATGCTGCCGGAGCGATCCATGGCAATGACCAGCGACATGCGGTTCTTGCGAATCTCCTTTCGCACTTCCAACGAGACCGGCAAGCAATCTTCCACGGGCGACTTGTAGTATCCGCCGATGCCGTAACTCTCCTTGCCCCCGGTCATGTACAGTCCGCCGCCAAAATGACGGACAAACAGGCGAATCGCCCGCATCGCCGGCGAGCCGATGGTCTCCGCGTTGACGTTGTCCAGCACGACACCGGGCGATCCGGTCAGGTTCTCCAACGCCAACATACCGGCTGCATTCTGCGGCAACACGATTTCATGCGGCACGGAGTACGCCTGCAAAATGCGGGCGATATTGCCTTGCGGTTGA
>CAZEQV010000431.1:0-2488 GCA_964514435.1 uncultured Verrucomicrobiota bacterium | reverse complement strand
CAGTTGGGAGAGCGCCTCAATGGCATTGAGGAGGTCAGGGGTTCAACTCCCCTCGTCTCCACCAAGCTTGTGTTGAAAATTGGCAAATGTGAGCGAGAGTGGGTTACCATGCCGGTAAGGGCATTACTTAACCTGACGGGGTAATAAATGTTTGGGTATGTAAAATTTTCGTATCTCAAGGTGCGGTCGGGTCAAAGCATCATGGAGTATGCATTTGTCTTGGCACTAGTTTCACTCATTGTGGTTGGGGTTCTGCTTGGCGTTGGACGTAATACGCGGTCAGGCTTTTCCCTTGCTAATCAAGCACTTGAGGAAACTGGTGTGGCCAGTCGTACGGATGGCCCGGTTGTTTCTCCGGGTGCCGGAAAAGCTGTCGGTCATTCTCGTCCGTAAGTCGCTCACACTTTCCGACCGTCGAGGTACCTCTAATCTCTTGCTTTTGTGCCTCTGCAAAAGCTAGATTCTATAGCCCGCATTTGGGCAATTTCTGATCGGAAGTGTCTATCTATGAACCAAAAGTTTCGTAACATCGGTATTATTGCGCACGTTGACCACGGCAAGACAACGCTGGTGGATAAACTCCTCCGCGAAGGCGGAGCATATCGGGCCAATCAAGCCATGGAAGAGCGCGCCATGGATTCAATGGACTTGGAGAAGGAGAAAGGGATTACCATTAAGGCAAAGAACGCCTCCGTTCATTGGGGCGACCACGTCATCAACATCGTGGACACACCCGGTCACGCTGACTTTGGCGGTGAAGTGGAGCGCATTCTCCAGATGGTGGATGGCGTGTTGCTTTTGGTGGACGCGTTTGACGGTCCGCAGGCGCAGACGCGGTTTGTTCTCCGTAAAGCCCTCCAGAACGGACACAAGGTGATCGTGGTCATCAACAAGATTGACCGTGAACACGCCAATCCTCACAAGGTTCACGATCAGGTTTTGGAACTGCTCCTGGAACTGCACGCCACCGAGGACCAATTCAATGCCCCGTTCATTTACGCCAGCGCCCGCGACGGATTTGCCGTGCGCGAGCTGGAGGATCCGCGTACCGGCATGGCGCCGTTGTTTGAGGCCATCGTAAAACACATTCCGCCGCCCAAGGCCGACCCCGCCGCGCCATTCCAGATGCTCATCAGCAATCTGGATTGGAGCGATTATGTGGGGCGCATTGCCATTGGCAAGATATCCGGCGGCTCGATCAAGGTGGGCGACTCCATTGTGTGCATCCATCGCAACGGCAAGCGTGAGCGTGCTGCTGTGACCAAGGTTCTGGAATTCAGCGGACTGAAAACGTCCGAATCCATCACAGGGGAAGCCGGTAACATTGTCGGAGTCGCCGGCTTTGACGAAGTGGCGATCGGCGAAACACTATGCGACCACGAAGACCGCCAGCCGATTCCGTTTGTGGAAATTGATCCCCCGACCATTCAGATGCAGTTTGCCGTCAACGACGGCCCGCTGGCCGGCAAGGATGGAAAGCTCGTGACGGCCCGCCATATCCGGGAACGTCTCACAAAAGAGATTCGCACCAACATTTCCCTGAGCTTTCAGGACACGGAAGTGCCCAGTATCTTTCTCGTCAGCGCCCGCGGAGAAATGCAGATTGCGGTTCTTGTGGAACAAATGCGGCGCGAAGGATACGAAGTGCTCGTGTCGCGTCCCGAGGTCATTGTCCGCCGGGAAGGCGGGAAAGTGCTGGAACCATACGAGACGCTGTGGGTCGAAGTACCCAACGAATGCCTCGGTGACGTGATGCAGATATTGGCGGCGCGCAAAGCCGAAATCACCAACATGAACCATCATCCCGCGGGCGTGACTCTGGAAGCGGTGATACCCACCCGGGGCCTCATCGGTTTGGAGACCGACCTCGTCAACCAGACGAGCGGACGCGCGGCGTTGTCTCACTTGTTCAAGGAGTACGGGCCGTGGAAGGGCGAAATCCTTTCGCGGCGATCCGGCACGCTTGTTTCGATGGAGACCGGTATTGCCACCGCTTGGGCGCTCAACAACATTCAAGAGCGCGGTCGGCTGTTCATCGGCCCCCAAGAGGAAGTCTATGAGGGCATGATCATCGGCGAAAACCCTCGCGCAGAGGACATGCCGGTCAATCCGACCAAGGTGAAACACTTGACCAATATGCGCAGCCAGGGCGAGGGCAAGGGCATCCAACTCGAACCGCCCCTGAAAATGTCCTTGGAGCGCTGCCTGGAATACATCGCGCCCGACGAATACGTGGAAGCCACCCCACACCACCTGCGTCTGCGAAAAAAGATTCTCAATGCCACCCAGCGCAAGCGGGCCGTCATTTCCCGCGAAGCCATTGAAGCGGCCCCGTAGGTTTCATGGCACGTTGGCCGACGCCGTGCTATGCTTACCGCCGGAGGGAACCATGCCGGTGCGCTTGGATTCGGAAACGCCGCGGGTGGCTTCGCTGGGTGAACAGTTGGCGCGGCTCACCCGGCCGGGCACATTGTGCGAGAGCTTGCCG
>CAZEQV010000430.1:0-2525 GCA_964514435.1 uncultured Verrucomicrobiota bacterium | reverse complement strand
CCTCCGGTGGGGCTGACTTCACCGGGGGAATCACGGCGAATCCATTCACGGGCGGTTCTTCGCCGCCACCGGCCACGTAGGCGTTGTCCTTCTTGGTCAACGGCAATCTTGGTACATCGAACATCGCTTCCACGGCGAACGGATCAATCAGGTAGCCTTTCGTCTCGTCCACTTGTTTCAAGGCGATCGGACCGTCGGTCGGATACTTGTCCTTGGGCAGCCGCAAGGCGAGCATCTTGTCGAGGCACACGGCAATGTAATCCCACACCTCGATGCAGCGGATTTTGCCCGGCGCGTCCTTGCCCCAACCGGCGCTGCCGTGCGTGTCCACGTAATCGCCGTGTCCCACTCCGCGCACGACAGCTTGATGCGGCAACCACTTGGTGTGCATCCGGTAGTTCAACAGCGATGGCCGCACATGCCCGTACCACGTGCCGCCCCACTCTGATTCGCCGTTGACGTTGACGTGCAAGATCGTCTCGTCGCCAATCTTCGCGTAGGGCAACACCGGCCAGGTCGGGGTCTCGCCGTGGTACACCACCGTGCCGATGGTGCGTTCCGGCCACGACCACGTCATGCGAAACGGGAACCTGCCGCGCGACGACTTGCCGAAGGCAATCCACGGCGCGTGCCGGAACTCCGCGAGGCCGGTCTGTTTCGCCACGAGTTCGAACAAGGCCGGCATCCGCGTCAGGTCTAGTTCCTCGCCCTTTTCCGACTCCACCCCGGTGCCGTAGCTTCGCATGTAGAGAATGCCGCACTCATGTTTCTGCGCCACGGCCCGGATTGCCGCGTGTTCGTTCATCGGTTTCAAGTCGGTATTGTTGGGCACAAGGAAAAATGCCCGGATCCGTTTGGCGCCTTCCGGCACCCACACCAATATGTCGGCTTTGATCGGACCTTTGCCGGGCGGCTTGCCGTCGCCCAGCTCGGGCGGCAATTGGAATCCTACTGGCCAGTGGGGAAGTTCGGCCAACGATGCCGGCGGTTCGGCTGCAGCCGGTTCCTGCGCGTGACCTCCTGCTGGGATGGCGGCGGCGATGATGAGAGCGAGTAAGGCGCTTTTCATGTATTTCATATTGGTTGACCTTGTTGATTCATTGTTCACTTGTGCAACATGACCGGCGAGCCGGTGGGCGACATGTGAAACTCCGCCCTCTGAGCCTGACCGGTCGGTTCGACGTATAACTCCAGCGCCCAATTCAGTTCCAGCAACTTGCCGACGAAACTGTAGGGCGAGTCCGGTAACTTAAACCGAAAAACACAGCGATCGTTCTGCGGCGGCGATTCCAGCCGCATCGTGTCCACGATCTTGGAGGCGATCAATCCGTGGCCGTGCGAATACCAGAACAGCCGCAGCTCCAGCGCGCGCGGGCGTTGTTCCAATGACCACGCAATCTTACCGCTGATCTCATCGCGCGGATGAAACGCGGCGGCGTGACCGGCGATTTCGATGTTCAGCGTGTTCATGGCAGAGGGTTCACGGTGATGGGATATTCGAGTTTCACATCGGGGCGCCATTTGATGTGGCCGTGCACATGAAGTGTCCAAGTGATCTTCTGGCTGCCGTTTTCAAAGCTGTGCATCGAATCGGACGGCACGATCAATTGCATCTTGCCGGCCTGTATTTCGGCGCGGCGCGTGGTGTCCAGTAATTCCAGTTGCGCGAATGTCTCTTTTTCGGTCTGGGTGTTCTTGCCTCTCTTGTACGAGAGCTCTTCCCGTCCCTCCATCCAGATGTGCAGCCGTTCGATGACATTGGCGGAGCCGTCGAACTGCCACTGCAAATCCAGCGGCGCGCCCAACGCCACGTGACCGGAACTGATCGTCATGCGCGCCCTGGGATTGAACAGTCCCAGAAACGTGTAAAAGATTCCGCCGATGAACCCCAATCCCACCAGCACAAAGGGAATCATGAAAAGGGCGAGAAACCACTCTGGCTTGCCGGACTGGAATCCCCTCCAGACTTGGAAAAGGAACACGGAGACGATGCCGTTCCAAAACAGGCCGACGAAGATCATGCCCACAAACGAGGCGACCGGCGAGGCTTGCGGCTTCAGTTCAATCGGACCGGTTGTTTGCTGACTGGAAAGAGTTTGGCCGGTTTGTTGCCGGCGAATATACAGGATGCCGGCCACTCCCACGCCGAGGAACACCAACGGAATCAGACCGGCCAGCATCATCGGTGAGAAACCGCGATTCAAAACGGCTTCGTTTGCGTTGCGTGGATTGACGTAACAAACCCTGAGGGAGCCGGGTGGGTATTGGCGGACAACTTTCTGTTTGCCCGCATATCCGCTCGATGACCCGGTCAGGAAGTGATAGCGATTCGACCGGTGCGATTGGCCGTTGACTTCGTATTCGTAGAGGATGTCCACGCTGTATGTCGTGCTCTCATCGCCTGTGTGGGAGCGGACTTCGCTGGCGATGATCCGGCAGGGCGTTTCTGTCCACGACCGGGCGTCGAGGATGTTCATCGCGGGTCGGACGAGAAGCCACCAGGTTCCCAGCGCGCCGACCAACAG
>CAZEQV010000429.1:0-2532 GCA_964514435.1 uncultured Verrucomicrobiota bacterium | reverse complement strand
TGATTTGCAAAATCTCCGTGCGGACGCGAACCGGCTCCTTGTGGCCATGTTGTCGGATTATTTGTTCAAATGAATTCATGTAACGGGGCGTTGTGCCGCTGCACAACCCATATCACGTCCATGCCGATTCGGGAAACGAGTTGTGGGCGGTCAGCGGGCGGCCCAGAGCATGCCGCGCAGTTGGATTTCTTTGGCTTCGGGAACGTTGAAGTCGGAAGCGACGTGACCGAGCGAGGAATAGAAGACGCGGCCCTTGTTCCACCGGCGTTTCCAGACCACGGGCATCACGGTGCCGTTGACCCACGGCGCGCTGACGCGGTCGCGAAAGGTTGTCGTGGCCAGCACCTCATTGGAGGGGTCCACGTGCAAGTAATATTGCTCGCTGTGCATTTGGAAGTCGGGGATGCCTTTGGTGATTGGATCATCGTGGTTGGTGATGTTGACGGTGTAGTCAATGATGTTGTCAGGATGCGCCACCCATTGTCCGCCGACCATGAACTGGTATTGGGTATTGTTGCGGAATGAATCGCCCATGCCTCCGTGCCAACCGGCCACGCCCACCCCGGCGGCCACGGCATCGAGCAATCCCTTTTCCTGTTCCTTGGTGATCTGGCTCATCGTCCAGATCGGCACGATCAAGCTCAACGATTCCATGTAGTCCTTTTCGCAATACACGTTCAGATCGTTGACGACGCGCACTTCGAATCCTTTGGCCTCCAGCAACGGCGCGAAGATGGCCGCGCACTTGTCCGGCTCGTGTCCGTTCCATCCGCCCCAATTGATCAACGCCTTCCTGCTCATATGTCCAATTCTCCTTCTTTCAAGCCGACCGGCAACGCGGCCGGGCGTTCGCATTTGCTGACGATGTTGACATGCCGTCCCAGCGCGGAGGCCTCTTCAAACGCGCACATCACTTCCAACACATGATGCGCCAGTTCGCCGTTGGCCCGGTGCGCCCGTCCCGATTGTATCGCGCCAGCCATGTCCGCCACGCCGATGCCGCGGCCGACCTTGTCGCTGTGGGTCAGGGGAATCTCCGTCCGCTCCATCTCGCCCGGTCGGCGCAACTTCACCGGGCCGCGAAACGTGTTCGGGTCCGGTACGCTCAAGGTTCCTTCGGTTCCATAGATTTCCAAACGCGGCAGGCTGTGTCCGCCCCGCACGTCGAAACTCATGATGATCGTGCCGATGGCGCCGTTGGCGAAATCCATCACGCCCGCGTAATGCGTCGGCACCTCGACTTTGATGATAGTGCCTTTGAGCGGTTCGCTGGTGATCGTGCGTTCCGGGAACGTGATCGCGGTCGAGCCGGTCACCCGTCTTACCGGCCCGAGGAGATTCACCAACGCCGTGAGATAATACGGTCCCATGTCCAACATCGGACCGCCGCCGGGCTTGTAATAGAACTCGGGGCTGGGATGCCACGATTCGTGGCCGCGTCCGACCATGAACGCGGTCGCGGCCACCGGTTTGCCAATCGCGCCGTCATCAATCAGCTTGCGGCACGTTTGGATGCCGCCTCCGAGAAACGTATCTGGCGCGCTGCCGACCCGCACGCCCGCTTGTTTCGATGCCGCCAACACCGGTTGGGATTCGGACGGGTTCAGCGCGAACGGTTTCTCGGTGTACGCGTGCTTGCCGGCGCGGATGGCGGCGAGGTTGATCTCCGCGTGCGCCTTGGGAATCGTCAGGTTCACCACGATCTTGATTTCAGGGTCGTTGAGCAATTCCTCCACGGAACAGACGCGCGGGACGTTGAACTCCCTGGCTTTCGACTCCGCGGCGGTGCGGTTCATATCCGCGCAGGCGATCACTTTGATGTTGTTGAACCCGCCGCAACCGCCCGCATACGCGCCGAAAATCTTCCCGCAACCGACGACACCGACTTTGACGATTTCATTCATGTGATAAACTCTGTTGCAGACGTGTAAGAGACAGCACGTGCAAATGCCAGCGAAAATCTTGATCTTGTTTGTGGGCGGAGCGTCGGCCGCGACCAAGATTGACCGCGCAAGCACACGACCATGAATTATCTTGGTTGGTCCCGGTAGGCACGCTCGTGAACATTCTGCCGTGAGTTGGTGCGGATGTGATGAGGAAGGAATTGATTTCGGTGAGGTTCGTCCACAATATCCAAAATCAGCAATGACCAGCTTCCCCACCAACATCGTTGTTTCCAGCGACCTGACCCCGGCCTCGGACTCGGTCTTTCCAATTGCCAGCACGTTGGCGCAAGCGTTTGACGGCAAATTGTTCCTCATCCACATCATGCATCCGAAATCGCTGAAGAAGCCGGAGCAATTGGGCGACTTCCCCCATTTGGAGAAATACTTTCTCCAAGAACTGGATCAACCCGATCTGCCCAAGATGGAACCATCCGCGCCGGTGGCCAAGGTGTACCGTTACAGCCGGTTGCCGGCCCGGCTCATCGTCTCCTACGCCATCGAGACCAAAGCCGATTTGATCTGCATGGCGACCACCGAACCCAACTTTCGTCTGCGCTGGTGGTGGGCGGGGCGCAGCACACATCTG
>CAZEQV010000428.1:0-2541 GCA_964514435.1 uncultured Verrucomicrobiota bacterium | reverse complement strand
GGTATTCCACCGGCGAGTAGCCAGTCCACTCGCGAAATTCCCGATTGAAATGACTCACGCTCAAGCCGGCAGCCTGCGCCAGTGCCGCGACTGAGACCGTCTGTCCCGTAGTCCGCAGCATGGCCAATGCGCGTTCGATCCGCGCCTTGCCGCGGGCGCCGCGCTGCGCCAGTTGCCGGCGGAACAGCGTCGCCAGTATCCGCAGCAAACTGGCGGTCGCTTCCAGTTCGCCGACATTTCCGCCGTTTTGCCAGGCGTCCACCAGCGCGGTGAACTCCTGTTCCAACCGCTCGCCGGCGACCAGAGCGGTGCGGCGCGGCAACGCCAACCCTTGGGGAAACTGCACCGCATACGGCGCGCGCCGCAGCAAATCGCGCCGCGCCGCCGGTATCCCCGGCGCGAAATCAAAATGCACGGCAATATGCGCGCCGGTGCCGGTGACCGGAACAATCGAGTGCAGCACAAATGGCGGAAGAAAAAACAAGTCATGAGGGGCAAACGGCAGGCGCTGGCCGGAGAAGACGAACTCGCCGGTGCCGTCCAAGACCAACACGAATTCATGGTCCACGATTACACGTGGCCGGATGTTCAACGTCGTCCCGCGGTGCGCAATCCGAATCAGCGGGCGAATCTGCTCCAAGGGCAGGGCATAGTGCCGACACGGCGTCGACCGCCCGAATGGGACGGAACGTTGGACTTGCGGAGTCGGTCTCATGGGTTACACCACCGTGCGTGGCGGTGATTTACCATAACTTCCTGTCACTCGCGAGTGGTACCGTCCGTACCGTTGGATGGCGGCCATGATCAGGCGCATGCCGGTCAGCCGGGAACCGTTGTTGATCGAGCCGGCCGTGGTGAACACGAGGCCGCGTTGTTCGCGCCCCTGCTCAACGTCGCGGAGGAATTCGGCCACGATCTTTTCCTCATCGTTTCGGCTGAAGGTGAACGGCGCGAGTTGCCCATCAATCACCGTCGTGGGCATGTGTCGCCGGATTTCGGCGACGGTCAGCATCGGGCCGAAATTGACGCGAGTAAAATTCAAGCGCGCCAGGATCGGCAGCAGATGTCCCATCGCGGAGTCGGAATGTTGGTAGCGGCAGTCGCCGGAATTCGGCGCGCAGCGGTCGAAGATCGCGCGCAGGATCGGAAAACCGAAGAACTCGTACATCGCGGGTGTCAGCAACGCGCAGTTGTCGTCGGCAAACCAGAAGCCGCGCGGGTGGGGGTTGGTCAGACGGACCAGCTCGAGCATGGCGCGAAGGATGGTGTCACGAAACCGGGCGGCCAGCGCGGGGTTGTCGAGGATCAGGTAGAGCAGGTTTTCGGTGCCGTAGATGGACGTGGCGAACGTTACCGGGCCGCGCTGGTGCTGGTAGGGCGGTGGTGGCGGACCGAGGAAGGCCGCCAGATTGTCGAGGCGTTTGTCCACCCGGTCGAGCAACCGCTGGAGTTCATCTTCGTTGTGAGCGGATTGTTCGAGCCAGTAGGATTCGTTGTTCCAGACGTTTTTCGCCTCGAAAATGTCGTGGAGCTGTTTTGGTGGCGGGTCGGGCGGCGGCGGGGGAACCGTCTCGTCGAGCAACCGGCGGCCGACGATTTTCTCGGCTTTGTCGTTGTAGGCCCGGCACAATTCCGCCCGCCACGCCCCGTCGTGCACCAGCCGGTACCAATGGGCGGGCGTTTCCGGTATCCCGAGTTCGGCAAAAACACATTCGTGGCTCATCCGGATGCCGAGCGGGACCTGGGGGATGTGCGCGCCAAACGGGTCGGCCTGGGCCACCGCCTGATTGGCCCAGAACTTTTCCAAGTCCACCGGCGCCAGCCCGTTGTGGGCGTGGGTTTCGGCGACGAGTTCTTGGGCCAGTGTTTTCACGGGCGGATGTCCTCCACGCGCAACGCGCCTTCGCCGAAGATGACGGAGTATGTTTCGCGGTTGGTCGTCACGGTGTGGGCGTCCATGTAACAAACACTGAAAGCGCGTCGCGGAATGTCGGTGCGGTTCACATCCGAGGCGTGCAACAGGTAATTGTGCAGGAGCACGGCCTCACCGGCGTCCAGTTCCAGGTATTGAATTTTGTCCGCGCTGGCGTACCGCGCGGCTTGCGCGGGCGTCAGAAAGCCCGACGGATGCGACGGATTGATCAGACCGAGCTTGTGGCTGCCGGGCACGACTTGCACGCAACCGTTGCTCACCGTGGCCGGGTCGAGGGCCGTCCAGACGGTGATTTGCGGGTCGCGGTCGAGCCAGGTCCACCGGTCCTGGTGCCACGGGAGGAACGTGCCTTTGCGGGCCGGTTTGTTCATGAACATCGCCCGAAACGCCGCGACCGGCGTATTGGGGCCGTACACCCGCGCGCAGATTTCACGGAAGATCGGACGCTGCATGTAGGCGAGAAAGAGCGGATCGAACTCGAGTTCTTGAATCTTCCGGTAATTCAACGTCGCGCCCTTGTGTCCACGCGATTGGACGCCGGCATCCTCGTACTTGCCGGAGTCGCTATCCAACTGCATCAGCATCCGGTCGTACGCGACCGGCGCGGT
>CAZEQV010000427.1:0-2574 GCA_964514435.1 uncultured Verrucomicrobiota bacterium | reverse complement strand
TTCGTGCGCCCACTACCGAACGCGGCCGGAGGTTGACGCTCCCGCGCGTCACACGCGCGCCGCGCAACTCAATCTCCGGCGACACCAGCGCAATCAGCGGACAACCCTTTTCGATGGCCAGGACATCTTTCATGGTCCGGCCCGGTGACAATTCCGCCAAATGCTGCTGCGACTCCGGCGGGTCTTGATCCACGACACTGACCTTCTCCAATCCGCCGATTTCGTTGAGCGTGGATTCCATGCCGCTGGTCATGCCGGCCACAAGCGCGAACATCCCCACCAAACTGCACACACCCAGAATGATTCCCAACATCGTCAGAAACGAGCGGAACTTGTGCGCCCAAATCTCCTTCAACCCCACCCACAATCCCAGCAACAAACTCATGACCAGCCCTCCCGGCTGCACGATTCCAAGAATCGCGTCATCACCTCCGCCGCCCGATGCACCTGCGCCACTTCAATGTACTCGTCCGCCGTATGCGCCTGCGCAATGTCACCGGGACCGAACGCCACTGCCGGTATGCCGGCCTCGGACAGCACCGCGGCATCGCAAAACCACGATGCCGTCGCCAACGCGTCCGGCCGTTCACACGCGCCGCTCAGTTTCTGGACAAAGCCATTGCCGGGATCCGTCCACAACGGCGGACAATTCCGCACACGGTCAATCTCGGCCGGTACGCTCTTCAGCGCCACGCGAAGCTCCTCAACGATGGCATCGGTCTGTTCGCCCGGCACCGTGCGACGGTCAATCTCAATCTCACACCGATTCGGAACAATGTTGGCAGCGGAACCTCCCCGGATGATTCCCACATTGATTGTCGGCTGGCCGACCACGGGATGGGCACGTTGCCGCAACAGTTCAGTGTACGGCCCCGTCAAGTACGGCACCACCTCGCTCATCTTGCTGATGGCGTTGTCGCCTCGTTCCGGCGTGGAACCGTGCGCGCTCCTGCCGCGCGTGACAATCGCAAACCACAACGCCCCTTTGTGCGCATACACCACCCGGCAACCGGTCGGCTCGCCCGCGACCGCAAAGTCAGCGCGGAACCCGCGACGCAGCAACGCGCGCGCGCCTTCATTGCCGTGTTCCTCGCCCATCACGGCGCAGAACATCACATCCACATTGCCTTCCCGGAAGGCGCGGTCGCGGACCAGATTGGCCAGCGCGGACAGGAACGCCGCCATCGAGCCTTTCGTGTCGCAAGCGCCGCGTCCGCGCAACCGCCCGTCCTCGATGCTGGCGCCGAAGGGATCAACGGTCATGCCGGCCACGCTGACCGTATCGAGATGCGGCACCAAGGCAACAAGCCGTTTGCCGCCGCGCGACGCAAAGTGGCCGGTCACGTTGGGCCGGCCCGGTTCGACCTCGTGGACTTCCACGTCAAGCGAAAGTTTCTGGAGAAAATCGGCGACATACCCGGCCAGGGCCGCTTCGCCCGTGTTGCGGGCCGCCGTGCCGGGATCGCCGTGCGGCGACACGCTGGGGATGCGCACGATGTCTTGCAGCAATCGCGTTGTCTGCTCCGGTGTCATGGGACGAAGACCGTATCACAGCCATCCTTGCCGGCCAAGCAGCGGCGTTTGCCTTTTGACGAGACGGTCGCTAGACTGGCGGACGTGAAAGCTGTCACTTCCGCGCAGATGCGCGACCTCGACCAACGCACCATCGCGTCAGGGGTGCCCGGCGAGGTTTTGATGGAGCGAGCCGGCACGGAAGTGGCCCGGTGCGTCACCGAGATGTTCAGTCGGCAAGGTTCGCATGCCGTGGTGGTGTTGGCCGGCAAGGGCAACAATGGCGGCGACGCGTTTGTGGCCGCCCGGCACTTGGCGGGTTGCGGTTGCCCGGTCACGTTGGCGCTGATGTGTCGCCGGTCGGATTTGCAGGGAGATGCGTTGACGCATTTTCAGAGGATGTTGCCCGGTACGCAGGTGATGGAATTGCCGTCTGGCGGGGATTTGGAAGCCGCTGTCGCCGACACGGGAACAGAAGTGATCGTGGACGGGTTGCTGGGAACGGGCATTCAAGGTGAGGTGCGAGAACCGTATTTGTCCGCGATTCATTTCATCAACCGCACGGGCTTGCCGGTGGTGGCGATTGATGTGCCGTCGGGGTTGGATAGTGATACGGGGGCAGCGCGGGGCGCGTGCGTGGTGGCAACTGTAACAGTGACGATGGGGCTGCCCAAGATCGGATTGATCAAACCGCAGGCAGGCACCGTTGCCGGCAAGGTGCGCGTGGCCGACATCGGAATACCGTCGGCTTTTGTGGACGAGCTGCTCTCGGATGTTGAATTGATAACAGCCGGTGACGTGGCACGACTGATTCCCGAACGCCGATGGGATTCTCACAAGGGTGATTTTGGACATTTGCTGATACTAGCCGGTTCGGAAGGCTACACCGGCGCACCGGTCTTGTGCGCTCACGCGGCGGCGCGATCCGGGGCCGGATTGGTAACACTGGCGGTTCCGAGGGAAATCTATCCGATCGTGGCCACCACGTGCCCGTTGGAAGTCATGCCGCGACCGTTGGACGATGTGAAAGCGTTGATGGCATCGCTGGAGAAATTTTCCGCC
>CAZEQV010000426.1:0-2584 GCA_964514435.1 uncultured Verrucomicrobiota bacterium | reverse complement strand
GGTTACTTTCATTTCCCGTGCCTTGTTGGGAACGTAATCGAGGTCGCAGTCAGGATCCGGCGTCTCGTAGTTGATAGTCGGCGGGACGATTCCGCCTTGTATGGCCAAGGCGCAAACGGCCGTTTCCACGGCACCGGCGGCGCCGAGAAGGTGGCCGGTCATGGATTTGGTGGAGCTGACGGCCAGGTTGCGGGCGTGGGCGCCAAACACGGTCTTGATGGCTTGTGATTCGCATTTGTCGCCGACGGGCGTGGATGTGCCGTGAGCATTGATGTAGTCAATTTCGTCAGGGCGTAGTTTGGCGTGACGCAGAGCCATGGCCATCGAGCGAGCGGCGCCTTCGCCTTCGGGCGCCGGTGCGCTCATGTGATAGGCGTCGCCGGTAATGCCGTAGCCGGCCACTTCGCAATAGATGCGCGCGCCACGACGGCGGGCGTGTTCCAGTGATTCCAAGATGCAGACACCGGCGCCTTCCCCCATGACAAATCCATCCCTGCCGGCGTCGAACGGGCGGCTGGCGCGTTGGGGTTCGTCGTTGCGGGTGCTCATGGCGCGCATGGACGAGAATCCCGCGTAGCCCAATTGCGTAATCGCCGCTTCACTGCCACCGGCGATCATGACATCGGCATCGTTGTGAATGATGGAGCGAGCTGCTTCGCCCAACGCGTGCGTGGCGGTGGCGCAAGCGGAGACGACGGCCAAGTTGGGGCCTTTGACTCCCAGCAACATCGAGATGTAGCCGCTGGCCATGTTGACGATCAGCATGGGAATCATGAAAGGAGAGACGCGTCCGGGTCCCTTGTTGAGCAAGATGCTGCATTGGTTCTCTATGGTTTCCATGCCGCCGATGCCGGAACCGACGAGGCAACCCACGCGATTGAGATCCTGCTTGGAGAGGTCGAGACCAGAATCAGCGATGGCTTTGCGGGCGGCGGCCACGGCATAGTGCGTAAAACGATCCGTGCGGCGAACCTCTTTGGCCGGCATGTAGTCTTCCGGTTTGAAGGATTTGATTTCACCGCCAATTTTGCAGTCGAAATTGGCCGTATCGAACCGGGTGATGGGGGCGATGCCGCTGCGTCCTGCAAGCAGGCTTTGCCAAAACTCCTGGAGATCAATCCCCAACGGGGTGATCACTCCCATACCGGTTATGACTACGCGTCGTTCACTCATGCTCGACTCCGTTCCGTCCGTTGCTGATAACAGAAGGGGGCATAAAGCGTTTGAACTACAATCACTTTATGCCCCATCCCCACAATGCGACAGCCCTGAGGCTGCCGGCGGCGGTTACTTGTCGCCGCGATCTTCGATGTAACGAATCACATCGCCGACGCTCTGCAGTTTTTCCGCATCCTCGTCGGGAATCTCGGCGCCAAATTCTTCTTCAAACGCCATCACCAATTCCACGGTGTCCAGAGAGTCCGCTCCGAGATCCTCAATGAACTTCGCTTCGGGCGTGACCTGATCGGCGTTGACGCCCAATTGTTCGACGATGATGTCCCTTACACGATCTGATACTGACTTCTCTGCCATGGTCTTTCCTCCTCGTTGAAATTGCTCCTGTTGTTTATGCCGGACACTGCTCGATTGTCAAAAAATTCCTCTCGGCTGTCCATCCTTGTTACAACGCCATCCCGCCATCCACTGTCAGCACCTGGCCGGTCACGTATCCTGCCCAATCGCTGGCCAGATACAGCGCGGCGCCCGCAACATCCTCCACCGTTCCCAACCGGCCCAGTGAGATGCGGCTCTTCAACTGCTCCATCAGCTTCTCGTCAAGCCCGTCGGTCATGTCGGTCACGATGAATCCCGGCGCGATCACGTTGGCGGTAACTCCGCGCGAGGCCAACTCTTTGGCCACGGACTTCGTGAACCCGATCAGGCCAGCTTTTGACGCGGCATAGTTAGTTTGGCCGGCATTGCCGGTCAAGCCTATTATCGAACCGATGTTGATGATCCGTCCACAGCGCTGTTTCAACATCGGGCGCGACAGCGCTCGCGTGAAATGGAAAGCCCCCTTGAGATTGGTGTTGAGGACAAAATCCCACTCTTCGTCCGTCATCCTCATCAGAAGGTTGTCCCGTGTGACACCGGCATTGTTGACCAACACGTCCACGCGCCCGAAGTCCTTCAAGAGCTGCTCGCAAACACTCGTCACACCGGCTGAGTTGGCCACATCCACGGCATACGCCTTGGCCTTCCCGCCCTTGGCCACGATCTCACCGGCCACAGCTTCTACGTGGGATGCGGTCCGGCTGCAAGCCGCTACCGCCGCGCCTTCCGCCGCAAACCGCAACGCCACCGCCCTGCCGATGCCGCGACCGGCACCGGTGACAACGGCCACTTTGTCTTGAAGTAATCCGCCCATGATTGTCTCCCCGAGGTTCAACCGGCCAGAGCGGCCAAGGCTGCATCCAAAGTGGCCACGCTGTTGACGGAAACCACTCTGGCATCTTTGTTAATTCGTTTCATCAACCCGGCCAGAACCGTGCCGGGTCCAAGTTCTATGAACTGCGTGAAGCCCTCCGCGCACAACCACTGCATGGATTCTGTCCAGCGCACCGGTGACGTGACTTGTCGCACT
>CAZEQV010000425.1:0-2589 GCA_964514435.1 uncultured Verrucomicrobiota bacterium | reverse complement strand
CTATCAAGGCGCAAACCAGCGGCATCACCGGCAAGCTGAACCTCAAGTCGGCATAGCTCAACGCGTGCGCGATCATCATATAGAGGATCACGGACAACATCAGAACAACTTCGCGATCCACAGGTCGCACCCGCCAGATGGCGATGAGCAATGCCACGAGGAAGCATCCCTGAACCGCAACACTCGCGATGATCTCGCGACGAGCGGCGCTCACAAACCAAAACCGTCCGCACTTTCTCGCGATCAACCCCAGCGCCGTTACCGGCCGTGCCGAAACGTGCCGCCAAGTTTCATGATAGAAAACACGGTCCATCGCCACATCGCTCAAACCGCTGTTCACGGCTTGGATCTGTTCCACGGCGGACATCCAGTTCGACTTGCCGGCCCCTTCCCACAGTCCCCTCGTTGGTTGATAATTCCCAATGAACGCGGACACTCCGCCCCGTTCGGTTGCGACCGGCAGGATTTCACCACCCGTTACGCGGTGATTCCGCGCCGTCCACGGAACGATCACCAGCGCCATGGCCACGATGGCAACCACCATCTTGTGACCGCGCGGCCCGAACAGAAACAACGCGACCGGCCACGCCAAGAACACCGGCTTGCAGAGATTCACCAAGCCGAGCGCGCCACCGGCCGCCGTCCATAGTGCCATCTTGTTTTCGCGCCACGCCCGTATTTGAAGACACACGTAAACGGCCAACAAGAAACCGAGGATGATCTCCTTGTTGATGAACGCCACGCGCCAGATGGCGAACGGATAGACCGCATACAACCACGCGGAGGCCAGACAACCCCTCGACAACCAGAACACCATCGCCACCACCATCGTATCCAGGAGAACCTGCCCCATTTTCACAGCCGTGGCCGGCCCAAGAGCCGCCACAAACAAGGGATAGACAGGCCCCCTGGTCACGTCTGTGTAGTTGCCCTGCCGGATGGAGAGGGCCAAATGTTGATATCCATCGCCATCCTCTCGCAGTCCCCAACGTTGTTCAAGAACGGGAAAGCCAACCAGGACAAACAGCACGCGCAGCAGAAGCGCCACGGACAGGCAGATGAGCAGATGACGGTCAGCAGCAGAACGCATGAGAATGGTGGGCGTGACAGGACTCGAACCTGTGACCTTTCGGGTGTGATCCGAACGTTCTAGCCAACTGAACTACACGCCCGCATGGCTGAAACTGCCGCGCACACTATCAGCCCCCACGGCGGTTTTCAAGTGTGGCGACGGAAAACGTTCAGCACCGTATCGGAAGCCACCGCCAGCGTACCGGGATAGTCCAACGTATAGTGAAGACCGCGCGATTCCTTCCGCAGCAGCGCCGACTCGATGATCAGTTCCGCCACCAACGCCAGGTTGCGCAATTCGATCAGGTCCGGTGTGACTTTGTAATTCCAGTAGAACTCGTTGATCTCACGCTGGAGATTCTGAATCCGCGACCGGGCGCGCATCAACCGTTTGTCCGTTCGCACAATGCCCACATAATCCCACATCAACCGTCGGATCTCGTCCCAGTTGTGCGTTACAACAACCAACTCATCCGGATCGTGGGCGTCGCCGCTTTGCCATTCCGGCAGTTTCATCGGTTCCGGCAGCTTCTTGCGGATGGCCACGTCCGCCGCCCGGTGCGCCACCACCAACGCTTCCAACAGCGAATTGCTGGCCAGCCGGTTGGCTCCGTGCAACCCCGTGCAGCCGACCTCACCGGCCGCCAACAACCCGTCAATGTCAGTCTCGCCGTCCACGTTCGTGACCACCCCGCCGCATTGGTAGTGCGCCGCCGGCACCACGGGCAGGGGCATCCGCGTCATGTCCAGTCCGTACTCCAAGCATTTCGCGTGGATATTGGGAAAACGTTTCCGGACGAACTCCGGGTCCTTGTGTGTGATGTCCAACAGCACGAAATCCGCGCCGGTTTTCTTCATCTCCGAATCAATCGCCCGCGCCACAATATCGCGGGGAGCCAGGTCGGCCAAGGGATGATACCGCGGCATGAATGCCTGACCGTCACGTCCGCGCAGCACGGCGCCTTCGCCGCGCACGGCCTCGCTGATCAGAAACGATTTGGCGCCGGGATGATACAGGCAGGTGGGATGAAACTGGATGAACTCCATGTTCGCCACCGTCGCTCCCGCCCGGTACGCCATGGCCACACCGTCGCCGCTGGCGATGTCGGGATTGCTGGTATAGAGATACACCTTGCCGGATCCGCCCGTGGCCAACAACGTGACCGGCGCCGCGAACACGTGGACTTCTCGCGTACTCTCATCCAATGCGTAGCAGCCCACGCAGCGGTTTTGGCCCGGCCACCCCAGTTTCTGCGTGGTGATGAGATCAATCGCCAGCATGTCCTCAAAAACCGTGATCGGCGATTGAGCCGCCACAGCCGCCAAAAGGGCGCGCTCGATCTCGCGCCCGGTAATGTCGCCGGCATGGAGGACGCGACGTTTGGAGTGCCCACCTTCCCGGCCCAAATCGAGTTGTCCCCTTTGATTCTCGCGCTCCGTGAACCGCACTCCCAACTCCATCAACTCCCGAACCAATGCTGGCCCCTCGCCGACGATGGTGCGGACGACATCTTCTCG
>CAZEQV010000424.1:0-2592 GCA_964514435.1 uncultured Verrucomicrobiota bacterium | reverse complement strand
AAGCCGAGGCGCTCCTGTTCATCGAGCACCTCGCCGGCAAGAACGCACATTCGTTCGCAGACGGCAGCGACGAGTTCGGGATTGTCAATGAGGTCGTACATGAGTTGTTCGACGCCGTACCAACGCACCGCCATGTCCCATGGCGTGTGCCATTGCGTGACGATGCCGCGCACCATGACCGGGATTTCACCGCCAACGGCTTCCACGAGAAGTCGCCGGCGTCGTTCCCGGTCGGCGCGGTCCACCCAGACTTTGGGACGCTGGATTCGTTGCACATCGGCCAACGACTTGATGATCGGGCGGAACAACACGTCCTCCGTGCCTTCCTGTTTGATCACCTCGGGCTTCAAACCATAGTCCGCATACACGCCGCTCGGCCCGCCCACCAGCGAGCAGACGAGGAACGGGTCCACCACCATGTCGCCGGCAAAATGATCCCATTGATACAATTCCCGGCGCAGCCCGGTCTCGACCGACCGCAGGTACGGATCCTGACAGCGCGGCGTCAACGGCACCGGGTCGGCGTCGGTCAGTTCGTGCCGCGGAATTTCGTTGATCCAGACAAGGGGACGGACGGGACGCAAATCGTTGAGGTCGGCCCAAAGACGCAACGTCGCCTGTTGCCGGGGCAGCCACCCGATTTCGCGTTTGCGTCGGACGAGTTCACGAATGACGGCAAAATCAGCCGCGAGTGCGCTCACGACTCAATTCGCCCCAATGGTCTTGGGTTTGGGGCCGGCCACGTCCTCGCCCGCGGGCGGCGCTATGATCGTCCACAGCGGATTGTCGCAATTGCCCCGGCAAAGAATGGCGTTGCTGCCCCAACCACGGTCCACCGGCTCGACTGTCGGCGGGCAATACCGGATCGTCAGTCCACACCGCCGCCGGCTGGATTTGTTCGGCCCGGAACCGTGCGCGAGCATGTCGGCGTGCAGACTGATCTGGCCGGCTTTCAGGATGTCGGGCACCGGCTGGCCGTATTGCTCGACGTTGGTGATTTCCTGCCAGAGCACGCCGGGCGTCTCGGGTTTCTTGTACTCCAAATGCCCGCGCCGATGGGTGCCCGGCAGGAAATGCATGCAGGAGTTCTCCACGTCGGCGTCGTCAATCGCCAGCCAGACCGTGACCGTGCGCGCCGGGCTTAGCGGCCAGTACGACGCGTCCTGATGCCAGTGGATGTGTTTCGGGTCGTGCGGCACTTTGCAGAAGAAATGCGTACCCCATGCGATGATGTTGGGGCCGACGATGTCCTCGACAATGTCCAAAATGGCCTGCGTCTTCGCCAACTCGTAGATGCCCTTGCAGCGGCCATGATAACCGTTCAAAACATAGGAGTCCGCCGCCGGCCGGTGAAGTCGCACCTCGGCGAGTAGATAATCGAAGTACGCCCGGTTGCGTTCCGCATGGGCGCCTTCAAAGATCGTGAACGGCATCAGGTAACCGTGCTCATTGTAGAACGCGATCTGCTCCGGCGTGAGCCGCTTGGGGTTCGGGTTGTTGACGGGCGCAAAAGACAGGTCAATGTTCATGACCGCAGCCTACCGGCACGCGGCCGCATTGCCAATGGAACATCCCGGCATAAACCTGTACAATCTTGATACCGATGGACACCACTCTCATCATGCTCCAGGGCGGACGGACCCGCTGCACGACGACCAACTGGCGCGGCAGTGGTCAGCGGTCGGATCAGGCCAAACTCTACGCGCCCGTGGCCGGCCGCGCTTGGCTCGCGGTCGAGGGCAACCGGACACTCTTACGTCCCGGCAACATCTATCTCATCCCGCCCCATCACCGCATCGAGTACGGCACGGACACCGAGTTTCTCGTTGACTGGCTGCATTTTCAGCCGCTGTCATCGTTGCTCGATGCGCGGCTCTCGCAGCTCGAAACCGCGCACGCGTTGCCCAACCGCTGGGAGCCGGTGACCACCAACCTGGCGCGATTTTTCCAACAACCCACACCCGCGCTCACGTGCCGGGTTCACGCGCTGGTGTTGGAAGTCATCAGCGAAACGCTGCAGACCATGCCGGCGGATGCGGCCTGCCATGAGCGCCTGTTGCCGGCGTTGCGGTTCATGGATGATCATGTCATGGATTCGCCGAGCTTGGCCGCGATTGCCCGCACGGTGAACCTCAGCCCCGAGCATTTCCACCGTCTCTTCCGCGAACAATTTCAAACGACGCCATTTGAGTACCTGCTGCGCCGCCGACTGTCCAAAGCTCACCGGCTGCTGCTTGAAGGCAAACTTAGCGTGAAAGAAGTCGCTGCTGCCTGCGGCTACGACGACCCGTATTATTTCTCGCGACTATTCCGGCAACGCCGCGGCGTTACACCCCGCGACGTTCGTCTCGGCAAAGCCGCGTTACGCCCCTAACTCGGCCTTGCGGCGGTCGGGTAATTGTCTTCCATGCGCCAGACATCGAGCATCAACTCGCACCGGCTCAGACGCATACCGGACAGAGGCGATCACTTCCTCCTCAACGGGCGCAAACTCTGGATCACCAATGCCATAGAAGCCGGTATCTTCATAGTGTTTGCCAACGCCAATCCGCCGGCAGGTTATCGCGGCATCACCGCCTTTATGGTCGAACG
>CAZEQV010000423.1:0-2624 GCA_964514435.1 uncultured Verrucomicrobiota bacterium | reverse complement strand
ATGAGTTGGAGCGCAACCTCACCGCCCGCCTCTCGCGAGACGAGAAGGTGTTGGAATATGTCCTGACCGAATTGCACAAACTCATGAACCCGTCCGAACCGCCGCGCAGACAGATTGGTTTTCAGGTGCGCGAGCGCCGCGCCGTCTATCGCACGCGGCGGCGATAAGATGAACCGTAACGCTTTGAACTGAGAGAACAATATGGCCACTCCTATTACCATGCCGAAGTTCGGTCAGATGACCGAAGAGAGCACCATCACCGAATGGTGCAAAAAGGAAGGCGACAAGGTCGCGAAAGGCGAAATCCTCTTTCACGTCGAGACCGACAAGTCCGTGATGGAGGTTGAGAGCTTTGCCGAGGGCACGCTGTTGAAGATCGTCGTGCCCGCCGGCGTTGCCGTCCCGGTGCAATCCACCATCGCGTTTATCGGCAACCCCGGTGAAGCGATTCCCGCAATCACCGCCGCTCCGCCGGCTCCCAAAGCGGCGGAGCCGGCGCCGGCCGCCAAACCCGCGCCTGCCCCGGTCGCAGCCGCAAAACCTGCGGCTCCCGCACCCGTGCCGACTGGCGCTCCGGTCCCGGTTGCTCCATCACTCCAACCCTCCATTGCCCCGACCGTCTTCCGCATCAGCCCGCGCGCGGCGGCGCTGGCCGAGAAATGCGTCATTGACCCGACCCGCATCAAAGGCACCGGCCCGGACGGCCGTATCGTGGAGAAGGACGTCAAGGCTTACCTCGCCGCGCACAACTACGATCAGCTTCGCATTTCGCCGACGGCGAAGACGCTGGCCGCGAAGGAGAAACTCGACATCCTGACCATTCAAGGCTCCGGCGATTCCGGCCGCATCACCGTCGCGGACGTGGAACGCGCGATGGCCGAGCGGCCGAAAGCAATGAGCCGCATGAGGCAGGTCATTGCCCAGCGGCTCACGCAGAGCATCATCACACAGCCGCACTTCTACGTGACGGTCAGCGTGGACATGACCGACCTCATCGCCTATCGCAACCAACTCAAGGCCGCCGGCGCGCCTTACACGGTCACCGACTTCATCTCGCAGGCCGTCGTGCTGACCTTGCAGGAGTTCCCGGTCGTCAACAGCAGTTGCGACGGCAAGAGCACCCGGTGGCACGGTCACGTCAACCTCGGCCTCGCCGTCTCCATCGAGGGCGGCCTCGTCGTTCCCGTCATCCGCAATGCCGAGCAACTAACGTTGATGGAAATCTGCACGCTCTCCAAACAACTCGCCGACAAGGCGCGCGCGGGCAAACTCACGCCCGACGACATGAGCGGCGGCACGTTCACCATCTCCAACATGGGCATGTTGAACGTCGAAAACTTCCACGCCATCATCAACACCGGCGAAGGCGGCATCCTCGCCATCGCCAGCGCGATGAAGCAACCCGTCGTTCGCGACGACAAGATCGTCATCCGCACAATGATGAAGATGACGCTGTCGGTGGACCATCGGCTGATTGACGGCTCACTCGGCGCGCAATTCATCAACGCCATTAAAGCCAAGCTGGAAAATGTTGAACTCTGGAAGATGCTGGCTGCCTAGCTGACTCGCGCCCATGCAATTGGCTATGAAACAGAAGCAGCGACCGCCGGCAAACCCCTTGGCGGAGCGCGGGGTTCACGCCGCTTCATCCTCCGCACAGAAAGGTGTGTTTGTTTTGCACGGAGCAGTCCTAAATGATCGAGTGGTGAAGCGGCGTGAACGCCGCGCTCCGGCTGCTCCCCACCTGCATCGTTACAACTGACCCATGCCGATTCCACCGCGAACATTCGTCGGCTTCGGCTTCGGCGCGATCCAGGGCGGACTGTTCCTCTACGAGGCGCACCGCTCCGGTAATTTCGCCCGGCTCGTCGTCGCTGAAGTTGTTCCGGAAGTCGTCGAAGCCGTCCGGCGTTCCGGTGGCGGCTACCGCGTGAACGTAGCCACCCGCGCCGGCATCGAGGTCCATGAGGTTTCCGGGGTGGAAATCTACAACCCGATCGTGCCGGCTGACGCGGCAAAACTCGCCGCCGCATTGGCCGAGGCGTCGGAGATTTGCACGGCTCTGCCGAGCGTGGATTCCTTCACGCGCGGCGAGCCATCCATCGCCAGTCTCCTTGCCGACGCCATGCGGCGGAAGGCAGCCGATGCCTCGCTGCCCGCCTGCATCGTCTATACCGCCGAAAACCACAACCACGCGGCAGAAATTCTGGAGGATGCTTGCGGCAAGAAGCTCGACGAGACCGCGCGCAACCAAGCCAAACAGCGAGTCCAATTCCTCAACACCGTCATCGGCAAGATGAGCGGCGTCGTCACCGACCCGGCCCAAATCAAAGCTGACAAGCTCGCCGGCCTGACCAAGGGCGCGACGCGCGCGCTGTTGGTCGAAGAATTCAACCGCATCCTCATCACGCAAGTGCGGCTGGCCGGTTTCGACCGCGGCATCAAGGTGTTTGTCGAGAAACCCGACCTGCTACCGTTCGAGGAAGCCAAACTTTACGGCCACAACGCCACCCACGCGCTGCTCGGCTACCTCGCCCAACGGAAAGGCTGTCGCTTTATGTCCGAAGTTGGAAACGACCGGGCGCTATTGACCCTTGGGCGTGGGGCTTTCCTGGAAGAATCGG
>CAZEQV010000422.1:0-2668 GCA_964514435.1 uncultured Verrucomicrobiota bacterium | reverse complement strand
CGGGTGAAATGTGATCCGTGGTCACGGAATCGCCGAATATGCCGAGGGCTTTGGCGCCCTTGATCTCCCGTATCTCACCGGCCTGCATTCCGAAGTTCTCGAAGAACGGCGGTTCTTGGATGTAGGTGCTCGTGGCGTCCCAGGAGTACACGTCACCGACCGAGCCGGGAATCTCGTTCCACGCAGGATTGGCGGAGGCAAAATCCCTGTAAAGCGACCGGAAGATTTCCGGCTTCAACGCCGAACGCATCGCGTCGCGTATCTCGGCCAACGTTGGCCAGATGTCCCGCAAGTACACGTTGCCGGCGATGGGTTCGGTCGTCAGATCAATGTCCGCCCGGCCCGCGAGCGCGAATGCCACCACCAACGGCGGCGACATCAGGAAGTTGGCTTTCACGTTCGAATGAACGCGCGCTTCAAAGTTGCGGTTGCCGCTCAACACGCTGGCAGCCACCACGTCGTTCTTCAGGATTTCTTCTTCGATGACCGCGGGAAGGGGACCGGAGTTTCCGATGCACGTGGTGCAACCATAGCCCACAAGATGGAAGCGCAACGCGTCCAGATATGGCTGCAGTCCGGTCGCCTGCAGATAATCGCTGACGACACGGGAGCCGGGCGCGAGCGATGCCTTCACATGGTCCGGTACCTTGAGTCCTTTTTCGACGGCCTTCTTGGCGAGCAACCCGGCGGCGAGCATCACCGATGGATTGGACGTATTGGTGCAACTGGTGATCGCGGCAATGACGACCGAGCCGTGTCGGAGCCGACCGGCCGGCGGGGCAGACGAAGCCTTGCCATAGCCGTCCGGCGCCGGCTTGGCCAGCAATTCATGAAACTTCGATTTCAGGTGCTTCAATTCGATCCGGTCCTGCGGGCGTTTGGGACCGGCCACGCTGGGCGTCACCTCTCCAAGGTCAAGTTCAAGATCCACGCTGTAGTCGCATTGACCCTTGGCCGGTATGCCGAACATCTGCTGCGCCTTGAAATAGTTGCCGAACGCGACAACTTCCTCGTTCGTGCGGCCTGTGGCGCGGAGGTAGTTCAACGATTCGTCGTCCACCGGGAAGAAGCCCATCGTCGCGCCGTATTCAGGAGCCATATTCGCCAGCGTCGCGCGGTCGGCCACTGGCAAGCTCGCCGCGCCGGAGCCGTAGAACTCCACAAACTTGCCGACGACCTTGGCTTTGCGCAGCATCTGTGTGACGTGCAACGCGAGGTCGGTGGCCGTCACGCCTTCGCGGAGCGAGCCGGTCATGTGCACGCCGACCACTTCGGGTGTGAGGAAGTAAACCGGCTGGCCAAGCATGCCGGCTTCCGCTTCGATTCCACCGACGCCCCAGCCGACGATGCCGAGTCCGTTGATCATCGTGGTGTGCGAATCGGTGCCCACCAGCGTGTCCGGATAGTACACGTCACCGGTGTGAAGAACGCCTTTGGCGAGGTATTCGAGGTTCACTTGGTGCACAATGCCGATACCGGGCGGGACGACTTTGAATGTTTTGAACGCTTGTTGACCCCATTTGAGGAGTTGGTAGCGTTCCCGGTTGCGGCGGAATTCGAGTTCGAGATTTTGACGATAGGCGTCGGGCGTGCCGGCAAAGTCAACTTGGACCGAATGATCCACAACCAGATCCACCGGCACGAGCGGTTCGATGATCGTTGGGTTTTTGCCCAGTCGTTTCACGGCGGAGCGCATCGCGGCCAGATCCACAAGCAACGGCACGCCGGTGAAGTCCTGCAACACAATGCGGGAGACGATGAACGGGATTTCTTCCGCCGCCGGTTGCCGGGCGTTCCATGCGGCCAGAGCGCGGACATCGCGTTCGCTGACTTTCTGGCCGTCTACGTTGCGCAGCACGGATTCGAGGACGATGCGGATGGAGACCGGCAGGCGCGAGATTTTGCCCAGGCCGGCCTTTTCGAGCGCGGGCAGGGAATAGAACTTGACTTGACGGCCCCCGGTGAGGCCGAATGTTTGCAGTGAATCGAAAAGATTGTGAAGAGTGGACATGGGCGCGGATTATACGAATCAAACCCGCCCACGCAAGCGATGAAACTGGCACAGACAGCAGGGCGGCAGTCCTCGGTTGCTTTCCGACTCTGACCGGGGCAATCTGAATAAATCTTTGCCAATTCGTGTCATTTGTTTTACAGCGCAAAGGAATTTCGAAACCTGGAAGCTTGGTGGTTGTTTCAACCGAAAACCAAAAGGATGACCAACATATGAAACGAATTTGGACGACAGTGGTCGCAGGAGCGGTTCTGGGTGCGTCGGCGGTGATGGCGCAGGATTGGCCGATGTTTCGCGGGCCGAACGGCCTGGGAGTGGGTCCCGATCAACCCGCGCCGGTCAAGTTCGACGGCAAGGCGGGCGAGAATCTTCTGTGGAAAGTCAAATTGGACGCGCGGGGCGAAAGCTCGCCGGTGATTGCCGGTGACAAGGTGTTCGTGACCGGTGGTGACACCGACAAACGATGGCTGTTCTGCTACAACGCCAAAGACGGCGCGTTGCTTTGGAAGCAGGAAGTCAAATGGGGCAAGCCTGCCAAGAAGAAGAAACCGAAGGACGAAGAGGAAGAAGAGTCTGAAGAGCCGGAGTTGAAGGACTACGTTGCCTCCAACACCCCCGCTACCGATGGCAAGCGGGTGTACGTCGCGTTTGCGACCG